>JBIODY010000201.1:0-4890 GCA_044445505.1 Lysobacterales bacterium | reverse complement strand
CTGCCGACGCGCTTCTTGAGATTGCCGGCCTTGCCGACATAGAGCAGTTCGTCGCCGGCGCTGAACATGCGGTACACGCCGGGCGAGCCGGTCAGCGTGCTGACGAAGGCCTTGCCGTCGAACGGCGCGGAGGACGAGGAGGATTCCGGCATGCGTGAATAGTACGGGAGACGGTGCGGACGATGGACCTCGCCACAGCGGGAGAACGCGCAGGGTGGGCTTGAGCCCACCGTCTCCCGCCGAATACAAGCGTGATGCAGGACGGTGGGCCAAGGCCCAACCTACCCTGCCAAACGCGGGCGATCATTCCTCGCCGACCGGCAAGCGCCGCGCGACGCCGGTTTCCGGATCCACGCAGACGATCTCGTGCCGGTTCGTGTTCGCGATCCACAGGTGGCCGGCCGTCAGCGCGAGGCCTTGCGGTTCGTCCAGGCGGTGCTGCAGGCACAGGGCGCGCGCGACTCCGCTGCTGCAGTCGACCCGCTTGATCGACTGGTTGTAGCTGTCGGCGACGAAGATCGTGCCGCGCGCATCGGCGGCGACGCCGAGCGGATTCTGCAAGCGCACTTCGTCGCGTAGTCCGATCGCGTCGCCGAACTCGTAGAGGTCGCGGCCGATCAGCGTTTCGGTGCGGCCATCATCGACGCCGACCAGGCGCAGCGCCGAGGCCGCCGCATCGGCCACGATCAACTGTCGCCCGCTCGCGACAAGCCCGCTCGGCTGGGCGAAACAGGCAGTGCCCGCGTCGCCGTCGACGCGCCCCAGCTCACCGCTGCCGGCGTGCACGCTGACGCGCTCCCGGGCAAGGTCGAGACGCCAGATCTGGTTCTGGCCGGCGACCGCGACGAACAGGCGATCGCCGACCACGCACAGATCCAGCGGCGTGTTCAGCGCCGTCGCGCGTGGATCGGCACGCTCGGGGCGCGAGCGTCCGGCGCGGCCGATGCCGAGCACGGTGGTCACGCTGCCGTCGCCGAGATCGATGCGGCGTATCGAATGGTTGCCGCTGTCGGCGACATACAGGCCATCGCGCCAGCGTGCGAGGCCTTGTGGATTGTCGAAGCAGGCGGCGCTCGCGCTGCCGTCGTTGAACGCAGCGTTGCCACTGCCGAACTGGCGTTTCACGCGCCCGTCGTCGCGGCATTCGAGCACGCGATGATGGCCGCTGTCGGCCACATACAGCCGATCCGCATCGACCAGCAACCTGCCGGGAAACGCGAGTGCATGGCGTGGCTCCGGACGCGATGCCGGCGGCGACGGCTCGTACACGCGCAGATCGTGCAGCGCGGCCTCTTCGAGCAGTTCCGTCACTCGCACATCGATCTCGTCGTGGCGACCTTCGCCGGCGAACAGCGCCGCGAGCCGCCCCTCGGCATCGACCAGCGCAACGCTCGGCCAGGCCTCGATCGCATATGCCTGCCAGAGCCGGAATTGCGGATCGCTGGCGACCGGATGACGCAGGCCGAGCCGGTTCACCGCGTGCAACACCGCTTCGGATTCGCGCTGGTGCGGATATTTCGGGCAATGCACACCGAGCACCGTGAGCCCGTCGTGATGTTTCGCCTCGAGCCGACGCAGGTCCGGAACAAGGTTCCAGCAATTGACCGCGTCGTAACTCCAGAACCACAACAGCGCGACGCGACCGCGCAGGTCGGCAAGGCGTGGCCGCGGATCGACATTGACCCAGTCGAGATCGGGCGGAAATTCCGTCGCCGGTGCGCGTGCTCCCATCATGCGTTGCCGGTTGCCGGGGATGGACGACCCCGCAGACGCTCGATCAGCGCACCGACTCCGCGTTGCGCGAGCGCGACGACCTGCTCGAAATCCGCATCGGTCCCGTAATACGGGTCCGCCACCTCGTCCTCGCCGAGGAACAGCGCCGGCACGCAGCCGCCCTGTGCAGGACGAAACCGCTGCAACGCGCGCAGGTTCACCCGGTCCATCGCGAGCACGTGGTCGAATGCGGTGAAGTCGGCGCGATCCACCTGCCTCGCGCGATGCGCTGCAAGCGGATAACCGTGGGCGGCCGCGATCCTGACCGACCGCGGATCGACAAGCTCGCCGATGTGATACGCCTCGGTGCCCGCCGACGCGACCTCGGCGCTGACATGCGCACGCGAGAACTCGGTCCGCGCGACGGCCTCGACGGTCGGCGAGCGGCAGATGTTGCCCATGCAGACGAACAGGATGCGCGTCATGGTCTGTGGACTGCAACGTTCCCGGCGAGGATGCGTTCGACCCTGGCAAGATCCTCGGCCGTGTCGACGCCGGCCGGAAACGCTTCCACCGCGATGTCCACCGCGATCGCGTAACCGTGCTCGAGCGCGCGCAACTGTTCCAGCGCTTCGCAGCGTTCGAGCGGCGTCGGCGCCAGTGCCGCGAACTCGCGCAGGAAACCGGCGCGGTACGCATAGATGCCGATATGGCGCAGGAACGGCATCTGCGCCGGCAGTGCCGACCGATCACCCGCGAACGCATCGCGCGGCCATGGCAGCGGCGCACGGCTGAAGTACAGCGCGTGGCCGGCGGCGTCGCGCACCAGCTTCACGCAATTCGGATCGAACAGTTCATGCACCGACGCGATCGGCGTCGCCAGGGTCGCCATCGGCACATCGCCCGTCGCCAGCGCGGCGGCGACCGCGCGGATGCCGCTGACCGGCGCCAGTGGTTCGTCGCCCTGCAGGTTCACGATGATCGCCTCGTCGGGCCAGCGCAGCGTCTCCGCGACTTCGGCGAGCCGGTCGCTGCCGGAGGCATGTGCGGCGCGCGTCATCACCACCTGCGCGCCGCTGTCGCGCAGCGCTTCCCCGATGCGCAGGTCGTCGGTCGCGACCACGACCTCGGTCGCGCCGGCGGCGCGCGCGCGTGCGACCACATGCGCGATCATCGGCACACCGGCGATCAGCCGCAGCGGTTTGCCGGGCAGGCGCGTCGAGCCGTAGCGGGCCGGAATCGCGACGATGAAGGACGGCGTGGCGGTCATGCGAAGCCTGTGCGGTCGGACCGGGGCCAGCGTACCGGACGCCGCACCATGGCGACAACGGCAGTGCGAACGAGCGTCGTCTGCGCTTCCGAATCATCGGGCCATGTTGCCTTCGCTTTCCCTGCGCAGCGGGGGAGCTGCCCGAAGGGCTGAAGGGGGCGCTTTGCGGTGTGCGGAATGATCAAGGGCACCCCCATCCAGCTTCGCCACCTTCCCCCGCTGCGCAGGGGAAGGAACGGCAACGGGGCGGCTGCCTATCAGGGGTAGTTGCGATGCTAAGATGCGCGCCGCGTCACGCCCTGCTGCCCGGATTTCTTGAGCGCCCCAGATCCCATCGTCGCCGCGCCAGTCGCGCAGTCCGCACCGCTGCCGCTGCGCGCGGTTCTGCTGATGATCGCCAGCACGTGCTGCTTCGGTCTGATGGCGATCCTGATCCGCATCGCCTCGAGGCAGCTGCATCCGTTCGAGATCGCGTTCTTCCGCAGTTTCTTCGGCGCCCTCGTCGCGCTGCCGCTGCTGCTGCGGCACGGGCCGCGCATGTTGCTGACCGACCGGCTCGGCTTCTACGTGGTGCGCTGCGCGATCGGCACGCTGGGCATGCTCGCCGGCTTCTGGTCGATCGCGCACCTGCCGCTGGCGCAGGCGATTTCGCTGTCGTATTCGTCGCCGTTGTTCGTGACCATCGGCGCCGTGCTGTTTCTCGGCGAGGTGGTTAGAGCGCGCCGCTGGAGCGCGGTGGTCGCCGGTTTCATCGGCGTGCTGGTCATCGTGCGACCCGGCACCGACGGCTTCACCACGGCGAGCCTGGTCGCGGTGTTCGCGGCGTCGATGACCGGCATCGTGACGATCAGCATCAAGTTCCTCTCGCGCAGCGACCCGGCCGACACGATCGTGCTGCTGACCACGTTGTTGTGGGTGCCGCTGACGCTGCCGGCTGCGCTGTGGGTCTGGCAATGGCCGCCGGCCGATCTGTGGCCATGGCTGGTCGCGGCCGGCGTGCTCGGCACCGGCGGCCAGTATTTCTGGACCCACGCACTGCGCCTCGCAGACGCGTCCACGCTGGCGCCTTTCAGCTACCTGCAGTTGATTCTCGTCGCGGTGCTCGCGTGGCTGCTGTTCGGCGAAACCCTGGACCGCTATACCGCGCTCGGCTCGGCGATCGTGGTCGGCGCCAGCCTGTACATCGTGCGGCGCGAGGCGAAGGTCGCACGCCAGCGCCATGTCGAACCGATGGCCGTCAGGGCCGAACCACAGATCTGAGGGCGAGATGAGCGAATCCGGCAACGCGCCAGCCACTCCGCGGGCAGCACTGCGCACCACCCTCAACATGGGCAACCTGGTCGCACTTGCGATCAGCGTGTTCGCGCTCGGCATCGGTGCATGGCAGACCCATCTGATGCAGAGCCAGGCGCGCGCAAGCGTGTGGCCGTTCCTGACCATGGGTTACACCTACAGCAGCAACACCGATGCGAACGGTTTCATCTGGCAGGTCGACAACAACGGCGTCGGCCCGGCGAGAGTCGAGACGGTCACGCTCAGCCTCGACGGCAAGCCGATGCGGCATTGGAGCGACGTGCTCGCCACGCTCGGCGCCGGCACCTCTACCAATTTCTCGACGACCGGCATCGCCGGGGACGTGATCCCGCCGAATATCAACCGCGAGACGACCATCGGGGCGATCCGCGTCAACGAACGTGACGTTGCCAAACGCTTTCACGATGCACTGCCGCGTTTCGGCATGGACATCTGCTATTGCTCGGTCTACGACGAATGCTGGGTTGCGCACTGGCAGAAGACGCGCGTCGACGCCGTCGCGCGCTGCGAGACGGAAGGGCTGGTGCAGTTCGAGGAATAAGATGTGGGAGCGGCTTCAGCCGCGATGCTAGCCCCGCCCTTCAGGAGGTGAG
>JBIODY010000200.1:0-4945 GCA_044445505.1 Lysobacterales bacterium | reverse complement strand
GTGCGGTTGCCATTCGTCTCCGGCGGCGTGACGATGCCTTCCTGTTCCATCATCTCGACCAGCCGCGCGGCGCGGTTGTAGCCGATCTTGAGGCGCCGCTGCACACCCGAGATCGACGCGCGACGCGATTCGGTGACGATGCGCACGGCCTGGTCGTAGAGCTCGTCGTAGTCGCCGCTGCCCTCGCCCGACGCATCCTCGGGCAGACCCGATTCGCCGATGACCTTGCCATTGCCGAGCGACTGCACTTCCTCGAGCACGCCCTCGATGTATTCGGGCGCGCCCTGCGCACGCAGCCAGTTGACCACCTTGTGCACTTCGTGGTCGTCGACGAACGCGCCGTGCACGCGTTCCGGCGCGGCGGTGCCCGGCGGCAGATAGAGCATATCGCCGTGGCCGAGCAGCGTTTCCGCGCCGGACTGATCGAGGATCGTGCGCGAGTCGATCTTCGACGACACCTGGAACGCGATGCGGGTCGGGATGTTGGCCTTGATCAGACCGGTGATCACATCGACCGACGGGCGCTGCGTGGCGAGAATCAGGTGCACGCCGGCCGCGCGCGCCTTCTGCGCCAGGCGCGCGATCAGTTCCTCGACCTTCTTGCCGACGATCATCATCATGTCGGCGAACTCGTCGATGATCACGACGATGTATGGCAGCGGCTGCAGTGGCTGCGCGGTCATGCCCGGTCGTGATGCGTCCGGCCGGAACAGCGGATCGAGCAGTGGCTGGCCGGCATCGTCCGCGTCCTTGATCTTCTTGTTGAACCCGGCGAGGTTGCGTACGCCGACCATCGACATCAGCTTGTAGCGGCGCTCCATTTCGGCGACGCACCAGCGCAGCGCGTTGGCGGCCTCCTTCATGTCGGTGACCACCGGCGCGAGCAGATGCGGAATGCCGTGGTACACCGACAGTTCCAGCATCTTCGGATCGATCATGATCATGCGCACGTCGCGCGCACTGGCCTTGTAGAGCAGGCTCAGCACCATCGCATTCAGCGCGACCGACTTGCCGGAGCCGGTCGTGCCCGCAACCAGCAGGTGCGGCATCTTCTGCAGATCCACGACCACCGGCGCGCCGCCGATATCCTTGCCCAGCGCGAGCGCGAGCGGCGACTTCAGCGCGTCGTACTTTCCCGAACTCAGGATTTCGGAGAGATAGACGATCTCGCGATGCGAGTTGGGGATTTCCAGGCCGATCACCGATTTGCCGGGAATCACGTCGACGACCCGCACGCTGACCACCGACAGGCCGCGCGCGATGTCCTTGTCGAGGCTGGAGATCTGGCTGCCCTTGATGCCCGCCGCCGGCTGTATCTCGAAACGCGTGATCACCGGCCCCGGATGCGCGCTGACGACATCCGCTTCGATGCGGAATTCCTTGAGCTTGAACTCCACCCGACGCGACAGCGCTTCCAGGGTGTCCTCGGAATAACCCTTGGCCTGGGGTTTCGGCTCGTCGAGCAGCGACAGCGGCGGCAGTTCGCCATCGTGCGAGGCGCCGGCGAACAACGGGATCTGCGTCTCGCGCTGGGCGCGCTCGCTCTTCTCGATCGGCGCGAGCACCGGTTCGATCTTGATCGGCTCGCGCCGGGATTGTTTCACGGTGTCGATCCTGCGCACGACGTCGCGCTCGGCACGCGCCTCGCGCGCCGCATTCCAGTCCTCGGCGCGACGCAACTTGCCGGCCACGCCGGCGCCCGCGCCGAGCAGGAAGCGGCCGATGCGGTCCATCAGCCTGAACCAGGAAAGTCCGGTCGCCAGCGTGACCGCGACCAGCAACAGGGCGAGCAGGAACAACCCCGCACCGAGCGGTCCGAAACTGTGCATCAGGCTGCTGCCGATGAGTTGGCCGAGGATGCCGCCCTCGCCGGCCGGCAGGATCGTCGGCACCCGGCCCTGCAGATATGCCAGACCCGGTGCAGCGACGAAGAACGCGACGAAGCCGATCAGGCGCAGGGTCGGTTCGAGCGGCGAGCGCTCTTCTCTGCTCGTGCCGCGCAATACGACTGCGCCGACAACCAGCAGCAGAACCGGCAACGCATACGCGACCACACCGACCAGATAGAACGCGAGATCCGCGATCCACGCCCCGAATGCGCCGCCGAAGTTGTGGATGCCGTGGGCCGGATCGCCGACATGCGACCAGCCCGGATCGCCCGCGCTGTAGCTGAAGAAGCAGGCGAACAGATAGATCGCGAGCGGCAGCAGCAGCAGGAATGCCGCCTCGCGCAGGCGTTTGTGCCAATGCTCGTCGAGCCGGTGAACCGTTTTTGCCGCTTTCTGGACGCGCGCCACCGGGATAATTTACCTGAGATTCCGCGTATAAGTTACTGTTTCAACAATACCACTCTTGGCATGTCGCTGAAAGCCGGAATCCAGTTCCCGCACAGTGGAAGCAAGCGCTGGATCCCGGCTTTCGCCGGGATGACGAGCGAGTGATTCCCGCCGAAGCGGTGGCTTACGCCTTCAACGCCGGATGCACGATCTTGCCGTTTTCGACATTGATGCCGGCCCTGAGCGGCTCGAACTTCTTCCAGTTGCGGTCGGAAGCGAGGCGCTGCACATACGGCAGGATCGCCGCGCAGATCGCCTGCGACGAAGTCTGCGGCACGGCGCCCGGCATGTTGGTCACGCAGAAATGGGTCACGCCGTCGACGAGGTAGGTCGGACGCGCATAGGTGGTCGGCTTCGAGGTCTCGAAGCAGCCGCCCTGATCGATCGAGATGTCGACCAGCACGCTGCCCGGCTGCATCGACTTCACCATCGCACGAGTGACCACGTGCGGCGCCTTCGCGCTCGGGATCAGCACCGCGCCGATCACCAGGTCTGCGTCGCGCACTTCTCTCGCGACATATTCCTCGTACGGATACAGCGCCGTCACGTTGCTGCCCAGCGCCATCATCTGGGCGAGACGATCCGGACGCTTGTCGAACACGACGACGTTCGCGCCCATCGCGGCGGCGAGCGCGGCCGAGTTGCCGCCGGCCGCACCGGCGCCGAGCACGACGACCTTGCCGCGTTCGGTCGAAGGCAGGCCGCCGAGCAGCTTGCCCTTGCCGCCGGCGGGTTGGTGCAGCAGATGGGTGCCGATCTGCGTCGCGATGCGGCCGGCGATGATCGACATCGGCGCGAGCAGCGGCAGCGAGCCATCGGCTTCGGTCACGCTTTCGAACGCGACACCGGTCAGGCCGATGTCGAGCAGGCGCTGGGTCAGCTTCGGCTCCGCGGCGAGATGCAGGTAGCAGAACAGCAGGTGATCCTTGCGCAGGTACCTGAGATCGCCCGCGATCGGTTCCTTGACCTTGACGATCAACTCGCCGATTTCGTAGAGCTTCTTCGCGGTCGGCACCAGCTGGACCCCGATGCGCGTGTATTCCTCGTCGCTGAAACCGCTCTTCTGGCCGGCGCCGGCCTGCACATGGACGTCGTGGCCGCGGCGCACCAGGTCGGCGCAGGCGGCGGGTACGAGGGCGACGCGCCCTTCCAGGGTCTTGGTTTCCGAAGGCACACCGATACGCATGGGGGAATCCTCGAGTAGCAGCAACGTGGACGGCGCCTTGAATCGCGCAACGCTTCCCCTCATTCTCCGGTTCCCCGCACGACCATGCGCCGCAACGCGGCAGATGGATCCGGGATCGGGGGCGGACTCGCCGGCGGCATCATTCACAGCGCCAGCGTCGGAAAAAACGTTACGGAATGGTCGCCTCGAAAGCGGCCCGGATTATACATGACGACTGCCAAGCACTCGCGATTGATCATCCTCGGCTCGGGCCCGGCCGGCTACACCGCCGCCGTTTATGCCGCGCGCGCGAATCTCAAGCCGACCCTGATCACCGGTATCGCCCAGGGCGGCCAGCTGATGACGACGACCGATGTCGACAATTGGCCCGGCGACGTCGAAGGCCTGCAGGGACCGGACCTGATGAAGCGCATGGCCGAGCACGCCGAGCGCTTCCATACCGAGCTGGTGTTCGATCATATCCACAGCACCGATCTGTCGCAGCGCCCGTTCCGCCTCAAGGGCGACAGTGGCGAGTACACCTGCGACGGGTTGATCATCGCGACCGGCGCGACGGCGAAGTACCTCGGCATCCGGTCCGAAGAACACTACAAGGGCAAGGGCGTGTCCGCGTGCGCGACCTGTGACGGCTTCTTCTTCCGCGACCAGGACGTCGCGGTCGTCGGCGGCGGCAATACCGCGGTCGAGGAAGCGCTGTATCTGTCCAATATCTGCAGCAAGGTCACGCTGGTGCATCGCCGCGACAAGCTGCGCGCCGAGAAGATCATGCAGGACAAGCTGTTCGAGAAGCAGCGCGCCGGCAAGATCGACATCGTCTGGAACCATGCCGTCGACGAAGTGCTCGGCGACGGCAGCGGCGTCACCGGTGTGCGCCTGCGCAGCGTCGAGGACAATTCGACGCGCGAAGTCGCGGTCGCGGGCGCATTCATCGCGATCGGCCACACGCCGAACACATCGATCTTCGAGGGCCAGCTCGAGATGAAGAACGGCTACATCCACATCCGAACCGGGCTCGAAGGCGGCGCGACGGCGACCAGCGTGCCCGGCGTGTTCGCTGCCGGCGATGTCGCCGATCAGGTCTATCGCCAAGCGGTCACATCGGCCGGCTTCGGCTGCATGGCGGCGCGGGATGCCGAGAAGTTCCTCGACAAGAGCTGAAGCCCTCGTGCAGGGGCGCACCCTGTGCGCGACCGGAACGCGTGATGAAATCGCTCACGGCGTGGGCTCTACAATGTTCGCCATGCGCACTCGATTTTATTCGCATCTCGACGACATTCCACCAGGCGCATGGAACGCGCTGCTGCCCGACGACAACCCGTTCGTCGATCACGCATTCCTCGCCGGCCTCGAACGCCACGGCTGCATCGATGCGCGCACGGGTTGGCAACCGCACCACCTCGGCATCTACGACCAGGACCATCTT
>JBIODY010000199.1:0-4955 GCA_044445505.1 Lysobacterales bacterium | reverse complement strand
GCCCATCAGGCCGAGCTGGCCCATCTCGCGGATGTTGGCGAGCGGGAACTCGCCGGACTTGTCGAATTCGGCGGCGACCGGCGCGATGCGCTTCTGCGCGAAGTCGCGCGCGATGGCCTGGATCGACAGCTGGTCGTCGGTGTAGCGGAAATCCATGGAAGCTCCTTGAAGAACGGGAAGCGACGGAAAACGCCGAGCCTTCCCTGCTCGATGAAGAATCGCGGATCCCGCGGATTTTAGCGGTTCCGACGGATCAGCGCGCGCGCGCCGGAAAGTCGCAAGGCTTGCCGCGCAGCCGCTGATCCAGCATCCACGGCAGCAGCGCGTCTTCGGCGTAGGCACGCGGCCAGATCACGTGCTTCTCGCCCGGATACTCGGTGTAGCGCGGCGTGCCACCCATCGCGCGCAGCATACGCACGACTGCGCGCGAGCCGACCATTGCGCCGTCGTAGCCCTTCTCGACGTCGGTGTCGTCGTCGTCCGCGCCATGGAACGCCCACTGCGGCACGTCGCGGATCGAGCCGAGTCCCGCCAGCTCGGTCATGCCGGACATCGGCACACCGGCCGCGAAGCAGCGCGGATAGGCCTTCAATGCATCCCAGACGCCGGTTCCACCGTTGGAGATGCCGGTCAGATAGATCCGGCGCGGATCGATCGGCCAGTGCAAGAACGCGTCACGCACGACCGCGACGACCCGATCCGGCGGCCAGTACGCAGCCGTGGTTTGCGGTGCGATGTAGACCAGAGGAATGCCGCCCTCGCGCGCGGCATCGACCAGTTCGAACGAACCGTTGCCGCGGCCGGCAAGCTGGGATTCGTTGTCGGTGCCGTCCTGCCAGTCGCCGTGCAGGAACACGATCAACGGCAACAACTCATCGTCGCGGCGCCCTGGAGTGACGATCGCGCGATAGGGAACGTGCAGCGTATCGGCGGTCCGGAACTTCGCCAGCTCGGCGTCTTCGAGTTCGCCGGCCGATGGCTGCGCGGCGTTCCAGCCGAGCAGCAAGACCAGCAACAGGCGCCACGCGCACGCGCCGCGGAAAAATCCATGCATCCGCGAAGCATACCTGCCCGTCATTGACGAAGCCGCGCCACGCCGCTACGCTGCCCGGTATCTTTCAATCAAGATGAAAGGATAAATGTAGTGGATCTCGCCGCCACGTCGGCATTGCTGCGCCTGCTTTCCGACCCGACCCGGGTGCGCCTGCTCGCGCTGCTCGAGCGCGAGGAGCTCACGGTCGCCGAGCTGTCGGCGGTGCTGCGCCTTGCCCAGCCACGCGTATCAACGCATCTGGCCAAGCTGAAGGAGGCGGATCTGGTACGCGATCGCCGGGCCGGCGCGTCCTCGTACTACCGCTACAACGGCGAGCTCGATGCGAAGGAAGGCGCCTTGCTGCGCGCGCTGAAGGACAACGTCGACGACGCCATGCTGCGCGACGACGAGCGCCGCCTGCCCGCCGCGCTGGCCAAGCGCGCACGCGCCCAGGGCTGGGCGGACACGGTTGCCGGCGACATGGAACGCCACTATTCGCCCGGCCGCACCTGGGAAACGCTCGCGCGCGGGATGACCCAGCTGGTCGAGACCGGCGACGTACTCGATGTCGCATCCGGCGACGGCGTGCTCGCCGAGCTGCTGGCGCCGCGCGCGCGATCGATCGTCTGCGTGGACGCGAGCCAGCGCGTCGTCGATGCGGCGCGCCAGCGCCTCAAGGCGTTCGCGAATGTCGAGGTGCGGGCCGGCGACATGCATGCGCTCGACTTCCCCGCTGCGCGTTTCGACCTCGTGCTGCTGATGCATGCCTTGACTTACAGCGACCGGCCGGCCGCGGCGATCGCCGAAGCCGCGCGCGTGTTGCGGCGCGGCGGCCGCGTGGTCGCGGCGACGCTCGGCCGCCACGCGCACCGCACGGCGGTCGAGCCGTTCGAACATCGCAACCTCGGCTTCACGCTCGATGAACTGGGCGATTTCGCGCGCAAGGCGAAGCTCGAGGTGATCGCCTGCGAACGCCTGACCCGCGAACGCCGACCGCCGCATTTCGAAGTGCTGAGCCTGCTCGCGAGGAAACCATGAGCACACGATTGCCGTATCTGCACCCGGCGCGCGTGCAGGCTCTGCACGATGCGCTCGCAGCCCGCATCCTGGTCATCGACGGTGCGATGGGCACAATGGTGCAAAGTTACAGACTGGAAGAAGCCGACTATCGCGGCGAACGCTTCGCGCCCGGCTTCGATATCCGGCACGAGCCCACGCGCGATGTCGCGAGCGGGCACGACCTCAAGGGCAACAACGACCTGCTCACGCTGACCCGCCCCGACGTGATCGCCGCGATCCACAACGCCTACCTCGATGCCGGTGCGGACCTGGTCGAGACGAACACGTTCAATGCGACGTCGATCAGCCAGACCGACTACCACCTCGAACACGTCGTCCGCGAATTGAATCGCGAAGGCGCGCGCATCGCACGCGCCTGTTGCGACGCCGCCGAAGCGAGGACGCTTGACGAGGGCGGGCCTGGCAAGCCGCGCTTCGTGATTGGCGTGCTTGGCCCAACCAGTCGCACTGCGTCGATCAGTCCGGACGTCAACGATCCCGGGTTCCGCAACACGAACTTCGAGGAGTTGCGCGTTGCCTACCGTGAGGCCACGGCCGGCCTGATCGAAGGCGGCGCGGACACGATCATGGTCGAGACGATCTTCGATACCTTGAATGCCAAGGCGGCGCTGTACGCAATCGAGGAGGAGTTCGAGGCGCGCGGCGGCCGCCTGCCGGTGATGATCTCGGGCACGATCACGGATCGCTCCGGGCGCACCCTGTCCGGGCAGACCGCGGACGCGTTCTACGCCTCGGTCGCACATGGCCGGCCGCTGTCGGTCGGCCTCAACTGCGCGCTCGGTGCGAAGGAGCTGCGCCAATACGTCGACATGCTCGCCCAGGTTGCCGATTGTCATGTCAGCGCGCATCCGAATGCAGGCCTTCCGAACGCATTCGGCGAATACGACGAGACGCCCGAGGACATGGCCGAATTCATCGGTGAGTTCGCGCGCAGCGGCCTGGTCAATCTGGTCGGCGGTTGCTGCGGTACGACGCCGGAACATATCAGGGCAATTGCGCAAGCGGTCGCGGGCGTGGCTCCGCGCGTGCTGCCCGGCGCGCTTGATGTCGCCGCATGAACTTTTCTTCTCGTCATTCCGGCGAAGGCCGGAATCCATCTTGATCTTGCGGTGCTTGAAAAAGGGATTCCGGCCTTCGCCGGAATGACGAAACTGGGAGCCAGACGTTACAACGATGAGCGCAACACTCCGCCCCACCCGCCTCTCCGGCCTCGAACCGCTGGTCATCACGCCGGAGCTGCTGTTCGTCAACGTCGGCGAGCGCACCAACGTGACCGGCAGCGCACAGTTCAAGAAGCTGATCAAGGAGGAGCGCTACGCCGAAGCCGTGGCGGTCGCGCGCCAGCAGGTCGAAAGCGGCGCGCAGATCCTCGACGTGAACATGGACGAAGGCCTGATCGATTCGGAAGCCGTGATGGTGAGGTTTCTCAACCTGATCGCGTCGGAGCCCGACATCGCGCGCATCCCGGTGATGGTCGACTCGTCCAAATGGAGCGTGATCGAGGCCGGCCTGCGCTGCCTGCAGGGCAAGGGCGTGGTCAATTCGATCTCGCTCAAGGAAGGCGAGGAGGCGTTCCTGCAACACGCGAAGAAGGTGCTGCGCTACGGCGCCGCCGCGGTCGTGATGGCTTTCGACGAACAGGGCCAGGCCGATACCTGCGCGCGCAAGGTCGATATCTGCACGCGTGCCTACGGCCTGCTGACCGGGCGCCTCGGTTTTCCGCCCGAGGACATCATCTTCGATCCGAACATCTTCGCGATCGCGACCGGTATCGAGGAGCACGACAACTACGCCGTCGACTTCATCGAGGCGACCCGGATCATCAAGCGCACCTTGCCGGGCTGCCATGTCTCCGGCGGCGTCTCCAACGTCTCGTTCTCGTTTCGCGGCAACGAGACCGTACGCCAGGCGATCCATGCGGTGTTCCTGTACCACGCGATCGGCGCCGGCATGGACATGGGCATCGTCAACGCAGGCGCGTTGCCGATCGTCGACGACCTCGATCCCGAGTTGCGCGAGCGCGTCGAGGATGTCGTGCTCAACCGGCGCAAGGACGGCACCGAGCGGCTGCTTGAGATCGCCGAGCGCTACCGGGCGAAGAAGGGCGAGGCCGTCGTCGAGACACTGGCCTGGCGCGCGCTGCCGATCCGCGAACGCCTCGCGCATTCGCTCGTGCACGGCATCGACACGTTTGCCGAGACGGACGCCGAGGAAGCGCGCCAGATGAGTGCGCGCCCGCTCGACGTGATCGAAGGCCCGCTGATGGACGGCATGAACATCGTCGGAGACCTGTTCGGCGCCGGCAAGATGTTCCTGCCCCAGGTCGTCAAATCCGCACGCGTGATGAAGAAGGCGGTCGCCTGGCTGCTGCCGTTCATCGAGGCGGAAAAACTGCGCACCGGCGACACCGCGAAAACCAACGGCAAGATCGTGATCGCGACGGTCAAGGGCGACGTGCACGACATCGGCAAGAACATCGTCGGCGTGGTGCTCCGCTGCAACAACTTCGAGGTGATCGATCTCGGTGTGATGGTGCCCGTACAGAAGATCCTCGACACCGCGATCGCCGAGAAAGCCGACATGATCGGCCTGTCAGGGCTGATCACGCCGTCGCTGGAGGAAATGAGCCACGTCGCCAGGGAAATGCAGCGCCAGGACTTCCACCTGCCGCTGCTGATCGGCGGTGCGACAACCTCGCGCGCGCACACCGCGCTGAAGATCGAGCCGCATTACAAGTCGCCGTGCGTCTGGGTCAAGGATGCCTCGCGCGCGGTCGGCGTCGCACAATCGCTGATCACGAAGGAACTCGTCGACGCGTTCATGGCGAAGATCCGAGCCGAGT
>JBIODY010000198.1:0-4963 GCA_044445505.1 Lysobacterales bacterium | reverse complement strand
CAGTGCCACGCGGCCGGCACCTCGATGCGCAGCAGCCGCTCGTGGGTGGCCAGCACCAGGCCGCCGAGCAGCATCGAGCCGAGGTTGTCGCCATGCCGGCTGCCGCTGGCCACCGCCTCACCGTCCAGCGCGAAGCCGTACAGCGATTCGCGCGGCAGCGGTTGTGCCAGCAGTGCATTCGCGGCGACCAGCGCCGCCACGCACGATGCGGCCGAGCCGCCCATGCCCGAACCCAGTGCGATGCCTTTGTGCAGCACCAGCTCAAACCCATGCTGCAGACCGAGCGCCTTGCGCAGCGCGAGCAGGGCGACGCCGGCGGTGTTCTGACGCGGATCGGTCGGCAGCTCGGTAACGCAGCCGCGGATCGCCGCGATGCGCACCACCGGCTCGTCGATGCGGCGCACCTCGGCACGATCGCCGGCACCGGCCACGCTGTGGCCGAGCAGGTCGAAACCCACGCCCACGTTGCCGACGCTGGCGGGCGCGAAGGCGCAGGCGACCTGCGGAAGTTTGGGGCGACGCGGTGAAGCCATGGCGGGTTCCAGCAGATTGTTGCCGATGAGAGCGGAGTTCATGCGCGCGCCTCCAGCGATTCGGCGATGCGCAGCAGATCGGTGAACACGCCGGCGGCAGTCACCTCGGGACCGGCGCCGGGGCCTTGCACCGACAGGGGATTGTCGCAGTAACGGCGTGTCGTGAACTGCACGATGTTGTCGGTCAGCCGCGTGTGCGCGAACAGATGCTTCGCCGGCAGCACGACCAGCTTCACGCGGGCGCGGCCGTGGCGGTCCAGGCTGGCGACATGGCGCAGCACGCCGCCGGTGGCACGTGCTTCGGCCAGCCGCATCGACATCAGCGCATCCAGTTCGTGCAGCCGCTGCATGCAGGCTTCGAGCGGCAGGGCCGCCAGCGCGGGCGGCACCAGGCTCTCCACCGCGACCTCTTCCAGCGACAACGGCCAGCCGGCCTCGCGCGCCAGGATCACCAGCTTGCGCGCCACGTCGAGACCGGACAGGTCGTCGCGCGGATCGGGTTCGGTATAGCCCAGCGCATGTGCCTCGCGCACCAGCGCCGAGAATGGCTGCTGCCCATCATGACGGTTGCACAGCCACGCCAGCGTGCCGGAAAACATGCCTTCCACCGCCAGCAACTCGTCGCCGGTATCGAGCAGGTCGCGCAGCGTCTGCACTACCGGCAGTCCGGCACACACGGTGGCCTCGTACCGGAAGCGCGCACCGCTGGCGCAGGCCGCGCGAATCGCCAGCCAGCGCGGCAGCGGCCCGCTGCCGGCCAGCTTGTTCGGCGTCACCACATGGATACCGGCCGCCAACCAGCGCGGGTAGTGCGCGGCGACGTCATCGTTCGCGCTGCAGTCGATCAACAGCGCATGCCGGCCGTCGTTGCCGCGCACGTGTTCGGCAAACGCATCGAGGTCATTCGGCCGCCAGATCTGCGCGCCGTCGTGGCGACCGTTGAGTTCGGCGTCGTCGCAGTCCAGCCACATGCGCTTGCTGGCCACGACGCCGCAGAGCCGGAGTTCCAGTCCGCTGTCGCGAACCAGCCGCGGTTGTGCGGCCCGCAACTGTTCCAGAAGCGCGCTGCCGACCCGGCCGGGGCCGATCACGCCGACTGCCAGTACGCGCCGACGAGTGGCCTTTACCGACACCGGCAATGAATGCAGGAATCGCTGCGGATGTTCGGCAAGTTCGGACGCACAGATGTTCACGATGACCTCCTGGTGAGGCCCGTGCTCGCTGGCGGATCGGCTTGTGTCTGGGAGTACGCCGGCCCGCCTCATCGAGGGCGGGGCCGTTGCGTAGTGAAGAACCTATTCGCGCACGGACACCCACCC
Organism: Lysobacterales bacterium; assembly: GCA_044445505.1. GTDB lineage: Bacteria > Pseudomonadota > Gammaproteobacteria > Xanthomonadales > Rhodanobacteraceae > Dokdonella_A. The sequence continues at coordinate 3,111 of JBIODY010000198.1, read as the reverse complement.
CGACCGAGTCGTGGTGGTAGTCGTAATCGTGGTGGCGATGGAACGAGCGTTGACGCCCGCGGGCAACGGCAGATGCCCGGTGGAAACCGGGGCAGCGTGCATGCGTGCTGGCGTGGAAAGCGGCGACATGGTTCCGACGTTAGCGCCGATGTTGCAGCGCGGTCAACCGATTCATTTGCAACCTTTGCGGCGGTTCGCGGATGCATTGGCCTGTTACGATGATTCGGGGCAATTGAGACTCAGGCCATCGGCGTGGCGGATATCTTTCTTAGCTACAAGCGAGAGGATCGCGCCCGGGGCGCCGTGATCGTCGCCGCGCTGCGCAAGAGCGGCCGGACGGTATGGTGGGACGAAGGCCTGACCCCGCGCCAGGCATGGGATGCGACGATCGAACAGGAGATCGCGGCGGCGGCGAGCGTCATCGTCCTGTGGTCGTCACGCTCGGTTGTGTCCGAATGGGTTCGCAGCGAAGCGCATTACGCGCAGGACCGTTCCAAGCTCGTGCCGGTCCTCATCGAAGCGTGCAGCATCCCCCTGGCATTCATGTTGAAACAAGGCATCGACCTGTCGCACTGGCGCGGGTCGCCGAACGATCCGGCGTGGTGCAAGCTGATCGAATGGCTGGACACGCAGGGACCCGCGACCGAGCCGCCGCAGTTGCGCGACCGACGCTCTCACCTGCCTCGCTGGTTGGGTCGAAGGGTACTGGCCGTCGCCGCGTTCGCCGTCGCCGCGCTGCTGGCCGGACTTTTCTTCAATCGACCCAAGGTCGATCGCGGCGGGGCGTCGAGCATCCGCGTTGCGGCGTTCGATACGCTGCCTGGCGACCAGGCGGCGGCGTCCTTCTCGCAGGGCTTTGCCGCCGATCTCGCGCAAATCGTCACGTCCGGCGGTTCGAAGCTGCGGGTGCTCGACGGAGCAACTCCTGGAGCCATCGCCACGAACGCCTCCGATTTCACGTTGAACGGCAGCGTCCGCAGCGAGGCGGGCAACCTGCACGCGACACTGACGCTGAACTCGGCGGCGGATGGCGCGATCATCTGGTCGACCCGTCTGACGCGGCCGGTCGCCGAGGTCGACGCCATGCATCACGAGGCCGAGGTGCGCATGGGCGCAGTGTTCGTCTGCGCGCTCGACGAGACCGCACGCGATCGCTCGATCGTCAGCCTCGATGCGCTCAAGGTCTATCTGCAGGCTTGCGAAGCGCTGCCGAGTGGCGACGACCTGAACACCCGCAAGCTCCTGCGTGACGTCACCAGGCTAGCTCCCGATTTCGCGCAGGGTTGGGCCACATTGGCCGAATGGAACGGCTTCATCGTCGGAACAGCAGACGACGACGTGCCGGCCGCGCGCAAGGAAGCGCTGGATGCCGCGGCGCGCGCGCTTGCGATCGATCCACGCAACTCGGCTGCCTGGGTGGCGCGCGGCATGATCAAGACGCAGATCGGCGAATGGTCCGCGGCGCAGGCCGATCTCACGCAAGCACTGACGCTCAACCCCGACGATCCGATCGGCAACTACTTTTACGCCTCCGACCTTATCAACGTCGGCCGCAACAGCGAGGCGCTCGACTATGCAATACGCGCGGCCAATTCGGGACCGCAATTCTGGCCCAAGACGCTGCAGGTCATCGTGACGCTGGCGGATCTCGATCGCGTCGACGAGGCGCAGACAATGCTGGCTACCGCATTGAAGACATGGCCCGATAACAACGCGCTCAAGGATTTCGCGGTGACCCTGGCGACGCGCTACGCCGACCCGACAAAGGTCGCCGCGACGCTCAACGATCCTGTGCTCACGGCAGGGCAAAGTCCGGCGCGCTTGCACCTGCTCCAGTTGGAGGCAGATGCCAAGACGCACCCATCGCAAGTCACGGTCGACGCGGCGGCAGGCGCGATCAAGGCTCACTATGTCGGTCCGGACAATGCGTTCAGTGCGGCGTTCAACTTCATGGTGATCGGTCGCATCGACGATGCCTATGCCAGCATCGACGAGATGCAAGTGCATTTGATGAACGCGCCCTACGTCAATAACCCTGCGCCCTTCTTCCGACCTTTTGCCGCGAAGTTCCGTGCCGATCCACGTTTCATGGCGCTGGCAGCGAAGCTCGGCCTCGTCGCGATCTGGCAGGCGACGAAGTGGCCGGATTTCTGCACCGCGAACGACGCGCCTTACGACTGCCGCGCGGTGGCAGCGAAGCTGGCGCGCTAGATGGCTAGCTGCTCGTACCGCGCAGCATCGAGTTGATGCGGAGTCGGCGCGTCGGTCAGTCCGTCGCCTGCGCGATGAAGATCACCGACGCGGGCTTTTGCGTCTGCGGATGCAGCGGCTCGCGCAGTTCCAGCAGGCGCAGGCCATGCTCCGCGAAAAGGCGGATCCAGCTTTCCAGCGTCCGGAAGTACCAGGGAGCCGGATCGCTGAAGTCGGTGTTGAAGCCGGCCCATGAGCTTGCACGCCAGCCATCCTCGTAGGGGGCATCGCCACACGCGACAAGTGGATGCAGGGTCTGGATCAGCAAACTGCCGCGTGGATTGAGCAGGGAGCGAACCGCACCGAACAGGCCGCTGACGGATTCATTGCCGAGCAGCGCGAAATTGCATACGACGGCATCGACAGACTTGTTGAACTTGCCCGCAGCGACATCTTCGTACGACATCACGCGAAAGTCGCCGCCACCGGCCTGCCGGGCCCGATCGATCAAGGCGGGAATCGCATCGATCCCGATCACCTCGATGCCAGCTGCGGCCAGTGCACGAGCGAGCCAGCCTTCGCCGCAGCCGATATCGAGTACCGATCGCGGCGCACAGCTGAGCGTGGCCTCGATAATCGCCCGATCAGTGACCAGCCGCCGGCTCTCGATCTGCTGCTCGCGCACCGCGACAGTCCACGGCGCCGCGTTGCTGCCCCATGAATCGACGATCTTCGCGTCGCTGAGTGGATCGATGCTCATGCGATCTCGCGCGGGGCAGCGAGTGGGCGCGGCTTGCCGGTCACCAGCTCAGCGCATGATCCCGGTGTGGCCCAGCGAATAACGCCCGGGCTGCGGCCAGACCGCCAGCCCGTGCGGCTCCGCACCGACCTTGATGGATCTGACTGCACCGGTGCTGGTGT
>JBIODY010000197.1:0-4997 GCA_044445505.1 Lysobacterales bacterium | reverse complement strand
TCCCACTGGACGCCTGATCGATCCGCCCTTCGGCCATCTGCGCGCGCAACAGGGTCAGCCAGTTGCTCGCGAACTCGACCGGATCCTGCGCCGCCTGCAGGTTCCTGCGCGCCGCCTCGGCCTCCGCTGCCGCGGCGGCCGACTGCCCCGAATCGAGCAGGTCGCGTGCGCCAATGGCCTGCACCCGCGCCAGCATCGCGCTGTCGTCTGCGTGCTTGGCGTCGGCGCGCAATGTGCCCAGTAGGGCGCGCGCCTGCGCCAGCCTGCCGTTGGCGAACAGTTGCTGCACGCGGGCCAGTTGCGCGGTCGCGCGCCGCGACGGATCGGCCACCTTGGCGATCAGTTCCTGCAGGCGCGGATCGGCCGCGGCGGCGGCGGCGGGCTCCAGCAACGCCAGCCGCACCAGCACCTCGTTGGCGCGCGCATTGAGCTCGGCATCATGGGCGTGGAAGGCGGCGAAACGCGCGATCGCGCGCTCGAGAACCGGCGCCGCCTCGGCGTAGCGATCGCGATTCATGTCGAACGTGGCGAGGTTGGAGTCGGACACCGCGAGGCCGAGTCCGTCGCCGGCCGCCTGCAGCATGATGCGCGCCTGCGCGAAGTCGCCGAGCGCGCCCTCGTAGTCGCGGGTCAGCGCGTGCGCGGCCGCGCGGTTGTTCAAGGTGGTGCCGAGCGCACCCGCCGCATGCGCGCCGCCGAGCAGTTCGACCGCCTTGTCCAGCGAGCGCAGCGCCGCGGCGGGATCGTGGCGCTCGATCGCGATCGCGCCGAACGCGTTCCAGGTGCGGCCGCGAAGCAGCGCATTGGCCGGATCCGGCGGCGCATCGAGCAGGGCTTCGAAGGTCGCCTGCGCGGCGTCGAGCTGGCCCGACTTGAATTCGATATGACCTTGCTGATAGCGCACCTCCGGTTGCACGCGCAGGTTCGGTGGCGCCTGTGCGATCAGCGCGCGCGCCGCGTCGATGTCGTCGACCAGCAATGCCGCCTCGATCTTCTGCAGCAGCGTGTCGAGCGCCGGGGCGTCGTCCGGCGTCGCGAGCCGCTGTCCGATCACGAGCCCGAGCGACGTTGCCAGCGCATCGGTGGCGCTGCGCGCCGCGGCGAGCACGTCGTCCGCTTGCGCGGACGCCGCGATCGCCGGCTCGCGGCCGCGCCGCGTGGCCAGCGTGACGCGCCAGCGCGACCCGGCGTGCTCGGCACGCGCTCCGATGATCAGCCGGGCCGCAGTGGTCGCCGCGATGCGTTGCACTGCGGCGTCATCGAGCGTGGCACTGGTCCCGCCGCGCGCAAGCGCAACGACGTTGTCGCTTTGAACGACGGCCTGTCCCGCGCTGCGCAGACGCCCGGCAATCAGATCCATGACCCCGAGACGCATCCACGATGACGCTTCGTCGCCGCTCACGGCGACCGGCAGCACCAGCGCCATCGTCGACGTCGCACCCGTTTCGCGGTGTGCGCCGCGATCGAATGCGGCCCACGCGATGAATGCGCCCAGCGCGAGCAGCGCCATTGCTGCACCCGATCGCACGCGCGGATGCCACCACGATCGCGGTCGCGGCGGCACCCGTTCCGGCTCGACCCCGGGCGGCGTGGGTGCGGAGGATCCGGATCCGTCGGCGCCGACCGCCGGCGCCACGCTCGCGACATCGAACGCGTCCGCCGCGGATTGCACGAGCGTCTCCGTGGGCGCCGCCCACTGATAGCCGAAGCGCAACAGGGTGCGGATCACCGTCTGTTCGCGACCGGTATCGTCGAGCGCACGCCGCGCGACGAGGATGGTCTGACCGAGAACGCCATCGCTGACATCGACCTTGTCCCAGACCGCCGCTATCAATTCATCGCGACCGACCGCGCGCTCGCGATGCTCGACCAGGTAGACGATGCAGTCGAACGCCTTGGCCGGCAGCGTCAGCTCCTCTTCGCCGCGATGCAGCGAACGCGTCGCGGGGACAAGACGAAAATCGCCGAAGCGATGGATGCGCTGGATCATGAGCGGGATATGCCGGGCTTCGCGGGCTTCTGTCAATGTCAAGCGCGCCGGTTCGGCGTTCCGCGCACGCGAAATGCATGCGCGGAGGTGTGCCGAAGGCGGTCGTGGCTTGCCCGTGCGCATGGGAACCCCGAAAATGGTGGCCAAGCGGGCACGACGTCCGCATCTGGAGATGGTCTTGAGCGAACGGGTCCTGTGGTTGGACAAGCTGCGCATGTCCGACCTCGGCAAGGTCGGCGGCAAGAATGCCTCGCTCGGCGAGATGATCGGCAATCTTGCCCAGCTCGGCGTGTCGGTGCCGGGTGGCTTTGCGACGACCGCACAGGCATTTCAGGACTATCTCGAAAAGAGCGGTCTCGCCAAGCGCATCCTCGATCGCCTGGCGACGCTCGATGTCGAGGACACCGATGCGCTGACCGTCGCCGGCAGGGAAATCCGTGGCTGGATCGTCGATACCGTGCTGCCGAAGGAACTGGATCAGGCGATCCGCGATGCCTACGCAAAGCTCTGTCGCGATGCCGGATCTTCCGACATCGCCGTCGCCGTGCGATCTTCGGCTACCGCCGAAGATCTGCCCGACGCCTCGTTCGCAGGCCAGCAGGAAACCTTTCTCAACGTGGTCGGCATCGACGACGTACTGCTCAAGGTCAAGGAAGTCTTCGCCTCGCTCTACAACGACCGCGCAATCGCCTATCGCGTGCACCACGGCTTCAAGCACGAGGACGTGTTCCTGTCCGCCGGCGTGCAGCTGATGGTGCGCTCGGATGTCGGCGCGTCCGGCGTCTTGTTCACGCTCGATACCGAATCGGGTTTCCGCGACGCGGTGTTCGTGACCGGCAGCTACGGCCTCGGCGAAATGGTCGTGCAGGGTGCGGTGAATCCGGACGAGTTCTACGTCTACAAGCCGACCCTGCGCGCCGGCAAACCGGCCATCCTGCGTCGCCAGATCGGCGCCAAGCAGCAGCGCATGGTCTATTCCAGCACGCCGGGCGAGCGCGTGCGCATCGAGGAAACGCCGGCCGCAGATCGCGCGAAGTTCTGTCTGAGCGACGCCGACGTGCATGAACTGGCGAAGCAGGCGCTGGTCATCGAGCAGCACTACGAACGCCCGATGGACATCGAGTGGGCGAAGGACGGCATCACCGGCAAGCTCTACATCGTGCAGGCGCGCCCGGAAACCGTGAAGTCGCGCGGCCACGCGACCCAGATCGAACGCTTCCAGTTGAACGCGCGCGGCAAGGTGATTTGCGAGGGCCGCTCGATCGGCCAGAAGATCGGCTCCGGCACCGCTCGCGTGGTGCGCTCGATCAAGGACATGGCGCGCGTGCAACCGGGCGACGTGCTGGTCGCCGACATGACCGATCCCGATTGGGAACCGGTGATGAAGCGCGCGTCCGCGATCGTCACCAACCGCGGCGGCCGCACCTGCCACGCCGCAATCATCGCACGCGAACTCGGCGTGCCCGCGGTCGTCGGCACCGGCAACGGACTCGATACGATCAAGGACGGCCAGGACGTGACGATCTCGTGTGCCGAAGGCGACACCGGTTTTATCTACGAAGGCAGGCTCGACTTCGAACGCATCACCGCTGATCTCGGTGCGATGCCGCCGGCACCGCTGAAGATCATGATGAATGTCGCCAACCCGGAGCGCGCGTTCGACTTCGCGATGCTGCCGAACGCGGGCGTCGGCCTCGCGCGCCTGGAAATGATCATCGCCAGCCACATCGCGGTGCATCCGAAGGCCCTGCTCGAATACGACAAGCAGGATGCCGAAACCAAGCGGTTGATCGATGAAAGGATCGCTGGGTACGCGAGCCCGGTCGATTTCTACGTCGACCGCCTCGCCGAAGGCATCGCGACGATCACCGCCGCGTTCGCGCCGAATCCGGTCATCGTGCGCCTGTCCGACTTCAAGTCGAACGAATACGCGAACCTGATCGGCGGCAAGCGCTACGAACCGCACGAGGAAAACCCGATGATCGGCTTCCGCGGCGCCAGCCGTTACGTCGATCCGAGCTTCACCGACGCGTTCGCGCTCGAATGCCGCGCGATGAAAAAGGTCCGCGACACGATGGGCCTGACCAACGCCTGGGTCATGATCCCGTTCGTGCGCACGCTCGGCGAAGGCCGCAAGGTCATCGAAGTGCTGGAAAAAAATGGCCTCAAACGCGGCGAGAACGGACTCAAGATCATCATGATGTGCGAAGTGCCGTCGAACGCGCTGCTCGCCGAGGAATTCCTCGATATCTTCGACGGCTTCTCGATCGGCTCCAACGACCTGACCCAGCTGACCCTCGGCCTCGACCGCGACTCATCGATCGTCGCGCACCTGTTCGACGAACGCGACCCCGCGGTCAAGAAACTATTGTCGATGGCCATCCAGACGGCCAAGAAGAAAGGCAAGTACATCGGCATCTGCGGCCAGGGCCCTTCGGATCACCCGGACCTTGCCGAGTGGCTGATGGATCAGGGCATCGAATCCTTGTCCCTCAATCCCGATACGGTCGTGGACACGTGGTTGAAGCTGGCGAAGAAGAAGGCCGGTTGATTGCCGATCTTGCCTGCCGCGCAATTCCATGCAAGCAAGCCTCATGCAGCACTTCAAGCCCGGCAAAGGAGTCGACATGTTTCTACGCAACACGAAGTTGGCAGCGGTTTTGATGGCGGCGGGAATTTCGCCGGCGCTGGCCCAGCACAGTTCGCCGACCTTTGACATGGATGCGGACGGCGAGGTGCAAATCGCTCCCGACGGGCACGTCAGCGACTATCTGCTGAAGAGCAAGCTTTCCAAGCCGCTGACCGTACTCATCGATCGCGCTGTGCGCAGCTGGCTGTTCGAACCGATCCTGGTCGATGGCAAGCCTGTCATCGCGAAGACCGCGATACATCTTCGTCTCGAAGGTGTTCCGACGAGCGGCGACAATTACGCGGTGAAGATTGTCGAAATCAACTTCGGCGAACCCAAGCGCACAGGAAACATCGAACCTCCCAAGTATCCGATGGA
>JBIODY010000196.1:0-4997 GCA_044445505.1 Lysobacterales bacterium | reverse complement strand
GCCTCGCCTTCGTCGCCGGGAATGAAATACGGCGACACCAGCAGGAGTTGCTGCCGCGCGGACTCGAGCAACGGGCGGATCTGCTCGTCGATGCGCATGCGCGGGCGGCGCTCGTGCGCCGAATCGCCCTTGTCCGGCGCATCGGCAACGAGTTTCGCGTCGCCCCAGTACCAGTTGCCGCGCCGCGCCGCATCCGCGACATCGGCGGGTTCGTCGGCGACCGCCTGCGCATAGTCGCCCTGGGTGAACGCGCGCGCGTCGCGGGCGAGGCGGTCGCGCACGCGTGCTAAATCCGCCGCAGTCGCAGCGGTCGCGGTGAACGCGCGCACCGGGAACGCGTCGTCGCTGTTCCAGTACTTGTCGAACATCGTGCCGATCGGCGCCACCACCGGTCCGATCGCGAGCACGTCGAGGTCGCGGAAATGCACGTCATCGCCGGCGTCGAAATACGCGTCGCCGATGTTGCGGCCGCCGACGATCGCCTGCATGCCATCGACGATGAACGACTTGTTGTGCATGCGCCGGTTCAGGCGCGGCGCCTCGATCAGGAACTGGCCGATCTTCGACACCAGCGAGCGCTGGCGGATGCGGAATGGGTTGAACAGGCGTACTTCGATGTTCGGGTGCGCATCGAGCGCATCGAGCAGATGGTCTTCCTTTTCGATGTCCAGATCGTCGAGCAGGATGCGCACGCGCACGCCGCGATCGGCGGCGGCGAGCAGGCGCTGCGCGAGCAGGCGCCCGGTCGCGTCGTTGGCGAAGATGTAGTACTGCAGGTCGATCGAGTGGCGCGCCGTATCGGCGAGCACGATGCGGCTGAGTAGCGCATTGGTGTTGCCGAGCAGCAGGTGGAAACCGGACTGGCCCGCGTGCGCTTCGACGCGGGCCTGCACCTGGCGCGTCGTCTGCGTATCGACGACCGGTGCGATCACGCTCGAGGGCTGCTTCACGAAGTCCGTGCGCAGCGTCGAACACGCCGCGAGTGGACCCAGCAGGAAAAGCACCGCAAGGCGCGTGGCGAACTGGCGGGCGAAGCGGTCGGTCATCGACGCATCATCGCATGCCGCCTGCCGACTGCATCCTTAACGGGTTGCGGAGCGATGCACGGGTCCCTTCCGCCGACCCCAGGTCCTGCCAAAAAAAATCGGCGCGGGGATCCGCGCCGATTCTCCTGTTGCGTGAAGCAGGCTTGCGAAGCCTACCTGCGCGGCTTCATCGGATCCGAAGCCTTCCCGACCACGGGACCGGCGCCGTCGAAGCCATCCCTGAGGATGGTGTCGTCGACGACCGTCACCGGCAACGTCTTGGTGTTGCTCGCCCCGCCGTTGTCGGTCACCGTCAGCGAGACACTGTAGGTACCGCCTGCGGCGTAGGTGTGGACCGGATTGGCCGTGGTGTCCAGCGCGCTGCCATCACCGAAATCCCACGAGCGCGATGCGATCGTGCCGTCGCTGTCGGAGGAAGTGTCGGTGAACGAGACTGTGAGGCCATTGATCGTGTCAGTGAAATCCGCCACCGGCGGCGCGTTGACGACGGCAGTGCCCTTGATCGCGACCGTGATGTGCTGCACCGGTGCCTGGTTCGCGGCTTCGGTCAGGATCACCTTGCCGAAACTCATTGCGGTGATCGACGCATTCGGCGTCGCCGTGAACGTGATCGCCTGGGTCGCACCCGGCGCCAGCGTGAAGCTGGCCGGAGACGCGGTCACTGCGAAGTTCGTGGCGGTCGTCGAGGTCACGTTCCAGGTTCCGGTGGTCGCGAGCTGGTTCTTGACCGTGCGGGTCCAGGTGCAGTTGCCGGTACAGACGGTGTTGCGCAGCTCGGGCACGTTGAGCGCCTTGACGTTGATCGAGCCACCGGACGGATTGGCCGCGAGGAAGTGCGCGTAGGTCTCGTCCATCGTCAGGCCGGCCAGCGCCGCCTGGGTCAGATCGACGCGGCCGCTGCCGACATCGTCGACGACCCACGGCGTCACGCCGTCGACTGCCACGCCATTCGCATTGGTCGCGGTCATCTGCAGCGCCGACTTGGTCTCCTGCACGGTCCAGGCCGGATGCACCGAACGCACCAGCGCAGCCGCGCCGGTGATGTGCGGCGTCGCCATCGAGGTGCCGCTCATGAAGGCGTAGTTGCCGCTTTGCGGATCGACCGCGGCATAGATGTTGACGCCGGGCGCAGCGATATCCGGTTTGGTCAGGTCAGCCAGCGGCGACGGAGTCGGACCCTTGTAGCTGAAGCTGGCCAGCACATCGCCCTGGATGCTGCTCGCGGCGAGCTTGCGGTAGTTGCCCAATGCGCTTGTCGGATTCGTATTGATGAATGCGATCAGGTCGTTGCCGGGACCCATGTCGATGCTGAACGCCGGTGTCGCGGGCGCACCGGTGGTATCCATGTTGATCGTGCCCACGACGTTGTTCGCGATGATGACCATGATCGCGCCCGCATTCGTTGCGTTGGTGATCTTCTCGGTAAACGAACACGTGCCGCGCTGCAATACCGCGATCGAACCGGCGAACGTGCCGGCCGGGATGCCGCCGCTCGCGGTACAAGCCGGGACATTCGCCGCGTAGCTGCGCAGCTGCTGGCCGCTCATGTCGGTCGTGTTCGCGGGGACCGTGGTGCTGCCGGGATTCAGCGCGATTCCGGTGATGTCGGCCGGCGGTGTCCCCGGTCCGGTCACGGCGAGCTGCGGGCCGAGAAACTCATCCTGGGTCGAGGCGGCGACCGTCATCACCCAGGGGCCCAGATGGTTGACTTTCCCGGTCGGGTCCGTTTCGCCGGTCTGCAGATTGCCCGCGGCCGCGGCGACGAACACGTTGGCATTGACCGCATCGAGGAAGTTGCGGTCATTGTCGTTCCACGGGCTGGTGCCGCCGGAGATCGAGAAGTTGAGCACCTTGACCTGGTCGGCGATCGCGTTCTCGATTCCGGCAAGAATGTCGGCGCCGGCGCAGCTGTTGGTCTGGCAGACCTTGTAGTGGTAGATCTGCGCGCACGGCGCGACGCCGGACATGGTCACGCCGTTCGGCAGCGAGGGCGCCGGGTTCACCGTGTTGTCGATCGTATCGCCGGCGACCGTACTCGACGTATGCACGCCGTGGCCGAAGCCCGGGTTCGCTTCCGGATTGGGGCCGTTGCACAGGCCACCGCTGGAGGTGCTGCAATCCTTCGCGATCAGCTTCGGTGTGCTCGGGCCGAAACCGCAGAGCGGGTCGTTGGCGAACATCGGATTGGTGCTGTTGGTGCCGCCGTCCAGATCGCCGATCTTGATCCGGTTGCCACGGTTTGGTGTCTGGGTCGGTGTTGCGGTGCCGTCCCAGATCGTGTTCGCGCCGATGAAGGTCGGGCTGTGGTACAGCGTCAGGTGTTCGGTCTTCGCCGCGCGCACCGACGTCACGCCGGGGAGTGCCGCGACCCGCGCCGCTTCGCTCGCACTCAGCTCGACCGCGACGCCGTTCAAGGTGATCGAGTAGCTGTGGCTCGGCGCCAGCGCGCGACCGAGGGTGTTCTGGATCGCGTTCAGATGGATTTCGCGCTGCGCCGTCAGGTAATCGCCGTACGCGCGCGCTGCGGAAGATCCCGTGTCCAGCTCGCGAGACCCGCCGGCCTGCGGCATGGTCGCGAGCATGCCGTTGACGCCACCGCCATAATTCAGCAGGCCGTCCTCAACGAAGGTGATGATGTAGGTGCGGATGGCCGCATTGTCCGGCGCGGCCGTCTGGACGCCCGATTGCGCAGCCTGTAAATCGACCGGGTTTGCGAATCCGGCGCCGGCAAGCGCCAAACCGATCGCCGATGCCAGCGTCATGCATGAAACCGACTTTCCCATCTTGATCTCCGGATTGGTTGCTTCGAAGGAACACGCAAAAAAAAACGTCAAACCCGTTCGGGCTTCACGTTTCGTCGACCACATGCAAAGAGGAAATCAATGCTGAAGCGACTTGCGGCGAACACTCTTATAGCACCGCTCACTGCACCGACCAAGTCGCACTGCGGCGTGTCGGTTGTCCTTTTTCATGAACAAACGGGCTTCGCTCCGCCCTGCGCCCAATGGAGATCCACCTCTAGGCGGAGAAGAATCGTTCGACGTCGGCAAACGCGCGCGTGCATGGCAACGGCGGCAGGCTGGCGAGGAACAATTTTCCGTAGCCGCGCGTGCACAGGCGCGGATCACACAGCACCAGCACGCCGCGATCGTGCACGTCGCGGATCAGTCGCCCGGCACCCTGCTTCAACGCGATCACCGCGTTCGGCACCTGCCATTCGGTGAACGGATTGGCGCCGGCCTCGCGCAACGCATCGAGCCTTGCAACGAGTACCGGATCGTCCGGCGCCGCGAACGGCAGTTTGTCGATGACGACTACGCTGAGCGCTTCGCCGGCGACGTCGACGCCTTCCCAGAATGTTGCCGCGCCGAGCAGCACCCCGTTGCCCGATGCGCGGAACGCCTCGAGCAATCGGTTGCGTGGCGCGCTGCCCTGCACGAACAATGGGAACCCGACGCGAGCGGGCAGGATCTCGGCCGCGCGGCGCAAGGCACGGTGCGATGTGAACAACAGGAACGCGCGCCCTCGCGAAGCCTCGAGCACCGGAATCACCGCATCGATGACGCGATCGACATAGTCCGCCGCGGCAGGATCCGGCAGTCCAGGTGGCAGGTAGGCGAGCGCCTGCTGCGCGTAGTCGAACGGACTGTCCAGGCACAGTTCGACCGGATCGTCCAGGCCGAGCTGGCGAGCGAAATGGGTGAACTGCCTGCCGACCGACAAGGTCGCCGAGGTGAAGATCCATGCCGCGTGGCTCTGCGCGCGCAGTTCGCGCAGGCTCGGCGCGAGATCGAGCGGCGTGGCGTGAAACGCGAAGCCGTGCGCGCTGAGTTCATACCAATGCACGGCGTCGCGCGCGGCGCTGTCGGTCAGGTGAATCAGACGCGTCAGTTGCTGCGCGGCGCGCTCGCCGACGCTGGCGAGGCCGCGGCTGCGCTCGGCATGCGCATC
>JBIODY010000195.1:0-5036 GCA_044445505.1 Lysobacterales bacterium | reverse complement strand
TCGGCGCGCGCCTGTTCGCATTCGGCATGGACGCCTACGCGCTGCTGCCGTACCTCGACTGGCTGATCGCGCACCCGGATGCCTACGTGAATGGCGCGACCGGTGAACTCACCGCAGACAATTTCGGACGCATCCATCGCCAGGTCGGCTGGGCACGCTTCCAGAATGGCGTCGCGCTGCCGGTCGACGGCGCGCTCAACACCGCGACGATGCAGCAATGAACAGGATCGCCCCCGGCGCGAACACGCGCACCGCCGGTGCGCGCTATGAGGACATCGCCCTCGAACATCTGCGCGCCACCGGGCTGGCGCTGCTGGAACGCAATTTTTCCTGCCGCCATGGCGAACTGGACCTGGTGATGCGCGATCGCGACACGATCGTGTTCGTCGAGGTCCGCTATCGGCGCGGCGGGGGTTTCGGCGACGGCATCGATTCGGTCAGCCACGCCAAGCGCGGCAAACTCGTGCGCGCCGCCGAAATGTTCCTGGCGACGCACCCGCGTCTGGCCCATCATGCCTGCCGCTTCGACGTCGTCGCCGTCGCCGGCGATGCGACGGCGCCGTCGCTGGACTGGCGCCGGAACGCTTTCGATGCAGCTTGAGGATTCCATGCGCTACCGCCATCTGCTTGCCTGGTCGCTCCTGTTGTTCGCGCTGCCGCTGCTCGGCGGCTGCTTTCTCGCCGTGGTCGGGGGTGCCGCGGTCGGTGCCAGCGCCGCGCACGACCGGCGCGACGTCGGCACCTATGTCGACGACAAGCGCATCTATCTCGGCGCCTACGATGCGATCAACAAGGACAAGGAACTTGCGCTGAAGAACAACGTCAAGGTCGTCGTCTACGACGGCGTGTTGTTGCTGGTCGGCGCGGTGCGCACGCCCGAGCTCAAGCAGCGTGCCGAGCGCCTGGCCAGCGGTTTCGAGGGCACCCGGCGCCTCGTCAACGAAATCGAGGTGCGCGAGCCGGAAGGTTTCTGGTCGCGCCGCCGCGACAACACGATCACGGCGCGTGTGAAAACGTCATTCCTCGACCTGACCAGTCTCGAAGGCTTCGACCCGACCCGCGTGAACGTGACCACCGCGCATCGCGTCGTCTACCTGATGGGCAAGGTCACCCACGAGGAGGACGACGCGGTCGTCGGCATTGCGCGCGAGGTCGGCGGCGTCGAGCGCGTGGTCAAGGTGTTCGAGTACACGGATTGATTGCGGTGCGCCGGGAGCGGAAGCCGGAAAGCGGTAGGGTGGGCCTTGGCCCACCGTCTCCGCGTCACGACAATGATCGGTGGGCTGAAGCCCACCCTACGCGCTAACCTTCATGCTCGCTGCCAGCGCCCTCGCCGATCTCAAGCGCATCTTCGCCACCGATGCGCTGAGCACCGACGCGGCCGAATGCCTGGTCTACGGCTACGACAACTCGCGATGCCAGGTCGCCCCGGATGCCGTCGTGTTTCCGGTCACGCACGACGAGGTCGTTGCGCTGGTGCGCGTTTGCCGCACGCACAAGGTGCCGCTGGTCGCGCGCGGGCGCGGCACCAACACCACCGGTGCCAGCGTGCCGATCGCCGGCGGTATCGTTGCGAGCTTCGAGCACATGAACCGGATCCTGCGCATCGATCCGGACAATCGCCTCGCAGTCGTCGAGCCCGGCGTGCTCAACGCCGACCTGCAGACCGCGCTCGCGGCGCAGCGCCTGTTCTGGGCGCCGGATCCGACCTCGGCGCCGTATTGCACGATCGGCGGCAACTTAGCCTGCAATGCGGGCGGACCGCGGGCGGTGAAATACGGTGCGACGCGCGACAACGTGCTCGCGCTGCGCGCGGTTGCGGGCAATGGCGCGGACTTCCGCTGCGGCACGCCAACCACCAAGGGCGCAGCCGGCTACGACCTCACCCGCCTGCTGATCGGCTCCGAAGGCACGCTCGCGATCGTCACCGAGGCGACGCTGAAACTGACCCCGCTGGCGTCGGCGAAACGCACCCTGCGCGCGACCTATGCCGATGTCGGCGCCGCCGCGAAGGCGGTCGCGCGGATCATGGCGCAGCCGGTCACGCCGTGTGCGCTCGAATTTCTCGACGATGAGGCATTGCGGCTCGCTCGCGCACACGGCGGCGACGTGGTCCCCGTGGCCGGCGCGATGCTGATCGTCGAGGTCGATGGCGAAAAGGACATGCTGGCGCCGATGGTCGACGCGGTGTCGCGCGCAGCGCGCGGCGACGGGCTGATCGAGCTGACCGTCGCGACGGACGAAACCGAGGTCGCGGCGCTGTGGGCCGCGCGCAAGGCACTCTCGCCGGCACTGCGCACGCTGTCGCCGAACAAGATCAACGAGGACGTGGTGGTACCGGTCAGCCGCGTGCCCGAACTCGTCGCCGCGACGCGCGCGCTCGCCGCGAAGTACGCAATGCCGATCGTCTGCTTCGGCCACGCCGGCAACGGCAACCTGCACGTGAACCTGCTGCCGCGCGACGCAGCGGAACTCGCCCGCGCCGCGAGTTGCCTGGGCGAAGTGTTCGATGCGGTGATCCGCCTCGACGGCGCGCTCTCGGGCGAACACGGCATCGGCCTCGCCAAACGCGACTTCATGCCGCGCGCCATCGACGCGAATGCGCTCGCGCTGATGCAGGCGATCAAACGGCAGTTCGATCCGGATGGCATTCTCAATCCCGGCAAGCTGCTGCCGGCGCCAGTGGATGCCGGGTCGCCCATACTCTCGCACGGCTCCTCTGAATAAAGCTTGGCTTGTTCAGACCCTCCTCAGGAGATCGATCATGCGCAGCAATCTTATTGCGATCCCGATGACGCTGCTGATGTTCGGCATGTCCGCGCTCACCGGCGCCGTCACCCTCAATCCCAAGGGTCTCGGCCAAGTCCTGATCTATCCGTACTACACGATCAACCAGGGTCATGACAGCTATGTCTCGGTGACCAATGCCTCGGATGTCGGCAAGCTCGTCAAGGTGAGCTTCCACGAAGGCTACAACGGGCGTCCGGTGCTGGATTTCAATCTTTATCTGTCCGCGCACGACGTGTGGGCGGCGACGATCTCGGCGCCGGACGGCACCGCGACCAGCGGTGCGCGGATGTCCACCTCCGACCACAGCTGCATGGATCCATCACCCGCGCATCCGCAGCCGTTCTCGACCGCCGGTTTCGACGGCAGCAGCCTGCCGGCAGACGGTGGACCGACGACGCCCGATCGTACCCGCGAAGGCTACGTCGACATGATCGCGGCGGGCGACATCATTCCAGGATCGGCTACCGACACCGCGATCACGCACGTGCAGACCGGCGATCCGGACCACGGAATGCCGCCGGGCTGCGGCCATCTGCCTGCCACGCTGCTGACCGACATCGTTGCGCCGACCAGCGGCCTGTTCGGTTCCGGCGGGATCATCGATGTCGGCGCAGGAACGTTCTACGCCTACGACGCGGTCGCCCTCACGGGTTTTACCGATTCCGTTCCGATGACCTCGACCAGCGGCCCGGGGCACCCCTCGCTGGAGGACGCGCGATCCGGCGCATCGGCCTTGCCGAATGGCGCCATTGCAACGGTATTTACCGACAACGGCGCCACGTTGACGCTGGACTATGCGCGCGGCATCGACGCGGTCAGCGCCGTACTCATGGCCGATGCGCTGTACAACGAATACCTCGTCGGCGCAGGGCTCGGCGCGAATACGGACTGGGTGGTGACCTTCCCGACCAAGCAGTTTTATGTGGACAAGCTGCTCTATCCCTCGTCGACGACCAGTCCATTCATGGGGCCGTTCCTCGCGCCGGGCGAATCCAGCGTGTTCGCCGGTGTCGACATCTACGACCGGGAGGAACTGCCACGCGGACTCGTGCAGTGCGCGCCTCTAAGGCCCTGCTTCGCGCATTCCGTTTTGCTGCCTCATGAAGTCAACGTGGTCAGTTTCCTGCCGGAACCCGGCGCTGCGGTGTCGGGCGTCTTTGGTTCGCCACGGACCTTCGATCCTGTCGCGCAACACCTGATCGCGAATATCGATCCGGTGGGCGATGATGGTTGGCTGAAGCTCGACTTCACCTTCAGCCTCGATGGAGTCCCGACCAGCCCGGGACTGTCTGGCGGCACCAATCCGGCGGCGCCCGGTGCCACGGCGAATCTGCACGGCCAGCCGGTCACGGGTTTCATGGCCTACGACATCATCAATGCGCATGCGCTGCCCGGCCGACTCGCGAACTACGGCGGAGTGTTTGGGCATCGGGGCAGCATTTCCTGCGTGTCGGACGTGCCGACCGGCGGCGCGGGGCGCGATCCCTGCTCGTGATCCGTCACAGAACACGCGCGGCGATCGCGATGACGATCGCCGCGTACGTGCCGGCCAGCACATCGTCGAGCATCACGCCAAGGCCACCCTCGATGGCGCGGTCGGCCCATGACACCGGCCACGGTTTCCACACGTCGAATACGCGGAACAACACGAATGCGGCGACGACCCAGCGCCAGTCGCGCGCGAGCCACAGCAATGGCATCAGCGCGATCCACTGGCCGACGAACTCGTCCCAGACGATGACGCCGGGATCGTCGATACGAAGTCGTGCGATCACGACGTTGGATGCCCACACGCCGAGCGCGAACGCGAGCGCCACGACGACCGCATAGCCGGCAAGCGGCAATTCGCGCAGCGCGAGCCAGGGAATCAGCGCCGTGGCGGAACCTGCAGTACCGGGCGCGAACGGACTCAAGCCCGAGCCGAACCCGCTCGCGATCCAGCCGGCTGGATGGCTGAAAGTCAGGCGGCGCTGTGCAGCGTCGAGCCTCACGCGAAATGTTCCCAGCCGCGCTGGCGCACGGCGATCTCGCCACCGCCGGCATCGAGCAGGCGCACGCGCTCGCCGTCGACGACGCGCCCGATGCGGGTCGCGCCGCAACCGGTCCGCGCGAGATCGCGCAACACCTCGGCGGCAAGCGCTGCCGGCACGCTGAACGCGAGTTCGTAGTCGTCGCCACCGCTGGCCTGCAACGCAAGTCGTTCGGGCGCGCCGAACACCGCGAGCAGCGCGGACGAAGCCGGCAGG
>JBIODY010000194.1:0-5046 GCA_044445505.1 Lysobacterales bacterium | reverse complement strand
GCGGATCACCCAGTAGATCACGCCGAGGTAGACGAACATCAGCGCGAACTCTCCGCCGGGCGGCAGGCCGATGCGCAGGATGCGTTTCCACACCGCGAGTCGCGCATGGAACAGCGCGGGGTCCCAGGCGACGTATGTTTCCAGACGCACGAAATACAGCAGCATCAGCACGACGCCGACCGCAATCGAGATCGAACTCGCCAGTCCGGCGCCGGCGACTCCGAGCGGCTTGTGGGTCAGCCAGCCGGCGATCAGGATCGGTGCGAGCAGTGCGTTCAGAAGCACGGTCAGCATCTGCACCACCATCGTCGGCTTGGCGATGCCGGTGCCGCGCAGCGCGGAGCCCATCGTGATCATCGCGAACTGCAACGCAAGACCCGGCAGGAACCAGTGCAGATACTCGGTTCCCGCTGCGATCGTCGCGGCGTCGGCGCCGAGGCTGCGCATGTACGCGCCGGTGAGCGCATAGCCGCCGGCCAGCGTGGCGAGCGCGCAAACGACTGCGAGCAGCAGGCTCTGGTTGAAGATCAGGTTCGCGTCGGCGTGGTCCTTGCGTCCGCACGCCTGCGCGATCAGCGCCATCGTGCCGACACCGAGCACCTGGGTCAGCGCCATCACCAGGAACTGGGCGTTGCCTGCCGCACCGACGCCAGCGATCGCGCCGTCGCCGAGCTTGGCCACGAAGAACAGGTCGACCAGTACGTACAGGGTCTGGAACAGCATGCCGATCGCGATCGGCGCGGCGAGCCGTACGAGATGACCGGGAACGGAGCCTTGGGTCAGGTCCTGCATGACGGATGTCTCGACGAGTCGGGCGGTGCGGGATTCTGCGCCACGCTGGCACGTCCTGGATATATCCCCCGCGAAACGCGGGATTACCGGGGTGCTCGCTTCGGGTATCAGCCGCGGCGGCCCGACACCACCGGCACATGCCAGACCACGTATTGCGGCGGTGTCTCGATCGCAGCGATCATCGCGTCGAAATCCGCGCGCACGTCGTCCGGGGCGCGACCGCTGGCCTCGGCCAGCGGCTCGACATAACCATCGCGCCACGCACGCAGGATGCCGGCGAAGGTCGTGCGCGGCACGCGCAAGGTGTCCACGATCACGTAGTCGACCGAAAGATCGGTATATCCGCGCCGTTCCAGCAACGGCGGCGAGTGCCGGCCGATGCGGCCGTCGCAGCCGATGCTTTCCAGGTACGGCAACACCGTGCCGACCCAGAAACGGTCCGGATCGCGCGCGCCGCGCGGCATGCGCAGCATTGCGTAGTCCTCCGACAACAGATGCAGCCAGCCGCCGCGCTTCAGAATGCGGCCGATCTCGTCGAGCACGCGCGGAAAATCGGGCACCGCCTGCGACAGGTGCCGGCAGACGACCAGGTCGAAGTGCGCATCGGGATACGCCAGCGCGAACGCATCGCCGACCGCGTACCGTACGCGTTCGCCGAATCCGGCGCTGTCGCGCCGCGCGATCGCGAGATTGCCATCGAGGATGTCGACGCCGACGACATGCGCCTGCGGATAGCGTTCGGCGAGCCGGCGCGAGATCTCGCCGGTGCCGCAACCGAGGTCGAGGATGCGCACCTCGCCGGACACGTCATAGCGGTCGAACAATGCCTGTTCCTGTGGCCATATCGCCTGCGCCTGGAACGCGAGGGTGCGCGCCATTGACTCGTCGCCCATCTGGCGTGCTTGCGGGTTGCGATCATGGTCCATCCATAGAGTGTAAATGCTCGTTCAGCGGCGTTGCGCATTTCGGCTACAATACGCGCCCTCGCAAGTCGGCAACCCCATGATCGCCTTTAGAAACTTCGCCCTGCGGCGCGGCGAACGCCTGCTGCTGTCCGATGTCGACCTGACCCTGCACGCAGGTTCGCGCGTGGGCGTGGTCGGCCGCAATGGCTGCGGGAAAACCAGCTTGTTCGCGGCGATCATGGGCGAGGTCGAGCCCGACCGCGGCGATCTCGATCTGCCGAACCGCCTGCGCCTCGCCAGCGTCGCGCAGGAAACGCCGTCGCTGCCGGACGCGGCGATCGATTTCGTCGTGTCCGGCGACACCGAAGTGCATGCGGTCCTGATCGCCGAAGCCGCCGCGATGGCCGCGGAGGACTGGGACGCGGTCGCGATCGCGCACCAGAAACTCGCCGACATCAACGGCTACGATGCGACGGCCCGCGCCGGGCGTCTGCTGCATGGTCTCGGCTTCAAGGCGGACACGCACCGGATGGCGGTCGCCGAATTCTCCGGTGGCTGGCGCGTACGGCTGAATCTTGCCCGCGCGCTGATGCAGCCCTCGGATCTGCTCCTGCTCGACGAGCCGACCAACCATCTCGATCTGGACGCCGTGCTCTGGCTCGAGCAGTGGCTGCTGAAATACCCGGGCATGCTGCTGATGATCTCGCACGATCGCGAATTCCTCGATGGCCTGTGCACGCACACGCTGCACCTCAACGACAGCCGCGCCAAGCTCTACAACGGCGACTACACCAGCTTCGAGCGCCAGCGCGCCGAGCATCTGCGCCTGCAGCAGATCACCTTCGAGAAGGAACTGGCCGAGCGCGCGCATCTGCAGTCCTTCATCGACCGCTTCAAGGCGTCCGCCGCGAAGGCGAAGCAGGCGCAGTCGCGGGTCAAGCGCCTGGCCAAACTGGCCGGTACCGAGGCGGTACGCGCCGAGCGCCAGATCCGCATCGATTTCGCGGAGCCCGCGAAGGTTCCGCATTCGTTGCTGCGCCTGAACCATGCCGATGCGGGATACACGTCCAAGGCTGCCGTGGGAGCGGCTTCAGCCGCGATTGCGGACGACGAGGCAGAAGGCATCGCGGCTGAAGCCGCTCCTGCCAAGAACACGACGATCCTGCGCAACGTGAAATTCGGCCTCGAAGCCGGCGACCGCATCGGCCTGCTCGGGCCGAACGGTGCGGGCAAGTCGACCCTGGTCAAGACCCTGGTCGGGGAACTGCCGTTGCTGGGCGGCGAACGCACCGCGCATCCGGACCTGGTGCTCGGCTACTTCGCGCAGCACACGGTCGAATCGCTGCATGAAGGGCAGACCCCGATCGACCATCTGCGCGAAATCGCACCTGGCGTGTCGGTGCAGGACTTTCGCGATTTCCTCGGCCGCTGGAACTTCGCCGGCGACCGCGCGTTCGAGGTCATCGACGGTTTCTCCGGCGGCGAACGCGCGCGCCTCGCACTAGCCCTGATCGCCTGGCGCAAGCCGAACGTGCTGCTGCTCGACGAACCAACCAACCATCTCGATCTCGAGATGCGCGAAGCGCTGGCCGAGGCACTGAGCGTGTTCGAGGGCGCGATCGTGCTGGTTTCGCACGATCGCCACCTGACCGGCCTGGTCTGCGAGACGTTCTGGCGTGTCGCCGACGGCAAGGTCGAGGAGTTCAAGGGCGATCTCGACGAGTACGCGGCGTGGCTGCGTTCGCGTGGCTCGAACACGGCGGAGCCGGGTGGGCGCAAGGCGGCCAACGAACCAGCTACCGATCCGCGTCGCGGCGCGCGTAAAGTAGCCTGATCGAAACGGCTGGCTTGCCCGCGATGACGACAAGAATCGACCATGCAAAGCTCGATCGCGTCGTCGCCGAGGCGCGCCGCGCCGCCGAGCAACGCGAGCAGGGTTACCGCGAACGCGCGTTGAAGATGTACCCATGGATCTGCGGGCGTTGCGCTCGCGAGTTCACACGCGCGAACCTGGGCGAACTCACCGTGCATCACCGCAACCACGACCACGATTTCAATCCGCCAGATGGCAGCAACTGGGAACTGCTCTGCGTGTATTGCCACGACAATGAGCATTCGCGCCATATCGACCACGTCGGCGGAACGGACGCGTCCGACAGCGCGCCTGCGGCGACCGCCAATCCATTCGCAGATCTCAAGGCCTTGCTGAATCGCGGCAGCGGCAAGGGCTAGCCGCGTGGGGTCGATCGCTACCGATGCGGCGCTGGATACGTTGTTCCTGCCGCTCGCATCCGGCGCGATCCGCTTGCCCGATCAGGGCGCGCTGTTCCTGCGCGCACGCGCCGGCGCGTGGCTGCACATCTGGCCGCGCGCGAAGTTTCACTGCATGCAGACCTTCCTGCCGTTGGCCGATGCGTTGACGCGTGCGGGTGAGCCAGTCGCTCCACCCCCAGCGGAGGATCGGCACTTTCCGCTGGTGCTGGTGCTGCCGCCGCGCCAGCGCGACGAGGCGCGCGCACTGCTCGCGCGTGCGCTGCGCCATGCGCTGCCCGGCGGTATCGTCGTTGTCAGCCAGTCGAACAACGCGGGCGCACGGTCCGGCGAAGCCGACCTGGAACGCCTCGCAGGGCCGGTGCAGAGCCTGTCCAAGCACAAGTGCCGCGTGTCCTGGACTGCGCCGCTCGGCGCCAGCGTCGACGCCGGACTCGCGCTCGAATGGGGCGCACTCGATGCGCTGCGGCCGATCGCCGGCGGGCGTTACCTCAGCCGCCCGGGTCTGTTCGCCTGGGATCGCATCGATGCGGCATCAGCGCTGCTGGTGTCGCGGCTTCCGGATACGTTGCATGGGCGCGTCGCCGATCTCGGCGCAGGTTATGGCTACCTCGCCTGCGAAGTCGTGCGGCGTTGCGCGAATGTTGGCGCGATCGACCTCTACGAAGCGGAGCAACGCGCGCTGGAGCCGGCGCGCATCAATGTCGCGAATGCGATTCGCGAATGCGACCATGCGGTCGCCGCGGAGCTGTTGTGGCACGACGTGGCGCGGGGACTGCCGCGCCGATACGACGCGATCGTCAGCAATCCGCCGTTCCATCACGATCGCGCCGACCGCCCGGAACTCGGGTTGGCGTTCATCGCGGCGGCGGCGGATGCGCTGGTAGCGGATGGCCAGCTGTGGCTGGTCGCGAACCGCCACCTGCCCTACGAGGCAATGCTTGCCGCGCGCTTCGGCGAGGTGCGCAACGTGGCCACGCAGGACGGTTTCAAGGTGATTGCAGCGCAAGGCGTGCGCCGATGAAACTGGTCAAGCTGATTGCAAACCTCGGCTACGGCAGTCGCAGGGACGTCGCAG
>JBIODY010000193.1:0-5061 GCA_044445505.1 Lysobacterales bacterium | reverse complement strand
CCGGCGATCGAGGCGAGCCCGGTCGACACGTTGACCACCTTCGCGTTTTCGGCGAGACGCGGCGCGAGCGCCTGGGTCAGCAGGAATGGACCTTCCGCGTTGGCCGCGAAGCAGTCCCGCAACGCCTTTGCCTCGATCGTGCCGAAGCGCTCGCCGGAGACCAGGAAGCCGGCGTTGTTGATCAGCAGATGGACGCGTAGATCCAGATTCCCCACTTCGTGCACGAGCTCGGCGATCGAACGCGGATCGGGCAAGCTCAGCGGCAGCACGGCGAGATGACCGGGATGCGCGCCCGCGAGGCGGGTCAGCTCCAGCGCGCGGCCCGGCTGGCGGCAGGCTGCGATCACCCGTTCGCCCCTGGCGAGCAACTGGCGCACGAATTCCAGGCCGAGCCCGCGGTTGGCGCCAGTGATCAGGGCATGCGTCATGGAAAACAGGGCCGAGGGCTCGAGGGCTGTGAGAGAAACGAAGCTTCAATGTTTCCTTCCCCTGCGAAGTACGGGAAGGTGCCGAAGGCGGATGGTGGCGCTCTTGATCTTGCTGCTTTTTCGAGCACAAAGCACCCCCTTCAACCTCCGGGCAGCTTCCCCCCGCTACGCAGGGGAAGCGAAAGCCTGATTCACAACCCCTGAGTTCAATCCCCGCCGTGACCATCGTCCGTTGCGCACGCACGCTACGGCAGCTAGCCTCTCGCGCTCGCTCCCGTATCTGCAAACGCCAAGGAAGCCCATGCGCAAGCCGCTCGCCGCCACTTTCCTGACCCTGGGCCTGAGCGCCAGTGCGCTCGCCGCCGCAGCGGACAGCATCGACATTCCGTTCACGCGCTTCAGCCTGCCGAACGGGCTCACTGTCGTGGTCAGCGAGGACCACAAGGCGCCGGTGATCGCGGTCAGCATCTGGTATCACGTCGGTTCGGCGGACGAACCGGAGCACAAGACCGGCTTCGCGCACCTGTTCGAGCATCTGATGTTCCAGGGTTCGGAGAACCACAAGGACGAATACTTCCGTCCGTTCGAGCTCGCCGGCGCGACCGACCAGAACGGCACCACCTGGTTCGATCGCACGAACTATTTCGAGACCGTGCCGACCACCGCGCTCGACATGGCGCTGTGGATGGAATCGGATCGCATGGGCCACCTGCTCGGCGCGATCGGCCAGCACGAGCTCGATGAGCAGCGCGGGGTGGTGCAGAACGAAAAGCGCCAGGGCGAGAACCAGCCGTATGGCCGCGTCGACGAGCGCCTCAGCGCGAACGCGTATCCCGCCAACCACCCGTATCACCACGACACGATCGGCTCGATGAAGGACCTCGACGCGGCATCGCTCGCTGATGTGAAGCAGTGGTTCCAGGGGTACTACGGCGCCGCCAACGTGACCGTCGCCCTGGTCGGCGACATCACGCCGGACGTCGCCAGGGCGAAGATGCAGGCCTATTTCGGCGACATCCCTGCCGGGCCTCCGGTTGCGCGCCAGCAGCCGTGGACGGCGCCGCGCACGCAGTCCACGCGCGACAGCATGCAGGACCATGTCGCGCAGACGCGCATCGTGCGCGAATGGAACGTGCCGGGATTCGCCGATGCGGACGAAACCCGGCTCGAACTCGCCGCCGCGGTGCTCGGCGGCGGCAAGACCTCGCGCCTGTACGAGCGCCTGGTCTACAAGGACAAGCTCGCCGATTCGGTCTCGGTCGGTGTGGAGTCGTTCGCGCTCGCATCGATGTTCAAGCTGCAGATCGATGTGAAGAATGGCGCCGATGCGGCGAAGGTCGAGGCCGCGGTCGCCGACGAATGGCAGAAATTCCTGAAGGCCGGTCCGACCGACGACGAGCTCGCGCGGGTCAAGGTCGACACGCGCGCCGCATTCATCCGCGGCCTCGAAAAGGTCAACGGCAAGGCGACGATCCTTGCCGAGGGTCAGGTCTATCGCGGCGATCCGGCCGCGTACAAACGCGATCTCGCCGAGGTCGAGTCGGCGACGCCGGCGAGGGTGTTGAGCGCTGCGCGAAAGTGGATCGCCAGGGGCGACTACACGCTGACCGTGACCCCGGCCGCCAGGGACGCCGACTTCTCCGCACAGGACGAGATGGAAAAGTCCGGTCTCGCCGCGACCCCGGGCCGGCCCGCGGCCAGGCTGCCGCCGAAGCAGACGTACACGACAACCCAATCCACGATCGATCGCAGCAAGGGCGTGCCGGCCGTTGCAGCGTTCCCCGACCTCACCTTCCCCAAGCTTGAACACGCCAGGCTGAAAAACGGCATCTCGGTCGTGCTCGCCGAGCGCCACACGATTCCGGTCGTGCAGCTGCACCTGCTGTTCGATGCCGGTTATGCATCGGATCAGGGCCGCAAGCTGGGAACCTCCGCGTTCACGATGGCAATGCTCGATGAGGGCACCACGGCACTCGATTCGCTGGAGATCGCGCGGCGAGCGGAGCGGCTCGGCGCCGAGATCGGCGCGAGTTCCGGACTCGACAGCTCGAGCGCCAGCCTCAACGCGTTGAGTTCGCAGCTCGAGCCCTCGCTCAGGCTCTACGCCGATGTCGTGCGCAACGCCGCGTTCCGCGAGGCGGATCTCGCCCGCATCCGCGGCCAGTGGCTCGCGCGCATCGCGCAGGAGAAGACCCAGCCGACCGGCCTCGCGTTGCGCGCGTTGCCGCCACTGCTGTACGGCAAGGGCCACGCGTATGCGATTCCGTTCACCGGCTCCGGCACCGAAGCGTCGATCGAGGCACTGACCGCGGACGATCTGCGTGCGTACGTGCGCGACTTCATCCGTCCCGACAACGCGACGATCCTGGTCGCCGGCGACACCACGCTGGACGCGATCGTCGATGCGTTGAATGCGGTATTCGGCGACTGGAAGTCGCCCGCCTCGGCGACGCCGAAAAAGAACATCGCGAACGTGTCCGCGCCCGCGCAGCCGCGCGTATTCCTGCTCGACAAACCCGGCGCGCTGCAATCGATGATCCTCGCCGGCGTGGTCGCGCCGTCGACCAAGGCGGCGAACAATCTCGAGATCCAGACCATGAACGGCGCGTTCGGCGGCAGCTTCACCTCGCGCCTCAACATGAATCTGCGCGAGGACAAGCATTGGGCCTACGGCGCTTTCAGTTTCCTCTCGAACGCGATCGGGCAGCGTCCGTTCATGCTGTATGCGCCGGTGCAGACCGACAAGACCGCCGAATCCGTCGCCGAAATCCTGCGCGAGACACGCGAGGTGATCGGCGCCAGACCGCTGACACATGCGGAGATCGACAAGATCAAGGTCGGCGATGTGCGCAGCCTGCCCGGCGAGTACCAGACCACCGGCGCGGTGCTCGGCGCGATGGCCGGCATCAAACTGTATGACCGCCCTGACGACTACGTGCAGACGTTGAAGCCACGCATCGAGGCGCAGACAGACGTCGCGGTCAACGCCGCGGCGAAGCAAGTCATCACGCCTGCCGCGTTGACCTGGATCGTGGTCGGCGACCTGAAGAAGATCGAGCAGCCGGTCCGCGACTTGAAGATCGGCAAGGTCGAAGTCATCGACGCCGATGGCAAGGTCGTACGCTGATTTTTCCGGGATTGTGGAGCGGCTTCAGCTGCGATGCTTTTGGATGGCATGGCGAACATCATCCCCACCCGGCCGTCAGGCATCCTGCCCTTGAGCCCGGTCTGCGCCTCCGTGGGCAGCCGTTCGCCGGCGCGCGGCAATGCCTCGCGACTGCGCCCGCAGGAGCGGGCGCGAACAGCGCAGCTGGCGCGGAGCGCGAGCGCCAGGAAGGCGCGAGTAAAGCCCGGCTCACCCCTTGAAGGCGAGGGCTGCAGAGCAGCGCGGCTGAAGCCGCTCCCACGATACTTCGCATGACCATGACGAGGACGCGGCGCGTTCAGCCGCGGCGCGCTAGGATTGGGCCATCTTCCGGAGCTCGCGATGAAAACCCTGACGCTGCTGATCGTTGCCGCAACCCTGACGCTCGCCGCCTGTAGCTGGGGCATCAAGCTCGACTCCGGCGGTGACAAGGTGCGTACCGCGTGGAACGGCGATGTCGGCGCCTGCAAGGACATGGGCAAGATCAGCGTGTCCGTGCTCGATCATGTTGGGCCGGTCGATCGCAGCGATCTCAAGGTGCGCGATGAACTCGAGGTGATGGCGCGCAACGAGGCCGCGAGCCTCGACGCGGACACGATCAAGCCGCTCGGCGACCCGCGCGATGGCCAGCAGAACTGGGCCGCCTATCACTGCGGTCCGGGCCAGCGCACGCGACAGGCGATGCGTATCGAGCAGAAGAACCCGGACGGCACGGTCGAGACCTATCCGGTCAAGGACCACTGACCGCGCGAGGCCGGCGCGGACCGGATCCGCGCGGACTCAGGGTTCGAGCGCGGGGTGTTGCGCGCGCGCGCCGCGCGGCTGCAGCAGGACCGCCGGAATCGCATGCCGCGAATGGCCGTTCGTCGGCACCGCCGGCCGCGGCCGCACGATGCTGTCGAACGGCGCGATCTGCGCATTCGCGTCGAAGCGGCATGGCCCTGCCGCGACGCCGGCTGCGGCGAGCGTCGTGCACGCGCTCTGCAATGCCGGTACGTCGGGCTGCGGCGCGCCATCCTTCCAGGCGCGCAGCGCCTCCCAGCCGGCGAGACCCTCGGCCGCGCTGAAGCCGCAATGCGTCGGCACATCCTCATCGACGATCGCGCTGGTCAGCTGGTCGGCGGGCAGCACGTTGCGCACGAATTCCTGGTTGGAAGGAATCACCAGCTGGTCGCGACTGGTCTGCATCGACACGATCTTCGCGCTGCCGACTGCGCCGCGAAAATCCGAGACCGCGTGCAGTGCCTCGACCGCGGCGGGATCGGCGACGATGCGTGCGATGCCGGCATCGATCGCGGGATCGCTGCCATAGTCGACGCCGACGGTCGTGAACGGATTGGCCGCGCCGAGCTTGTCCGGCGCGCGCACCAGGTCGCTCAGCACGAACGTCGCGTAGCCGACGTTGGTCACGAAGAAATGCTCGTCGGTGATATGCGCGAACGCCATCAGCTGGTCGAGGCGGCGCTGCATCGCGTCGTTGCGCAGGAT
>JBIODY010000192.1:0-5069 GCA_044445505.1 Lysobacterales bacterium | reverse complement strand
GGTTGGCGCCGGCGTAGAGCACGCCGTCCTGCTCGCGGAACGTCGCGGCGAGGTTCGCCGGCAACTGCGCCGCACGTACCGGGTAGGCGACCGGCGCCACGCCTGCCGCGGCGAGCGTCGCGTCGACCCGGTAGGCGCCGAGACGCACATCCTCGGCGAGGAAGCGTTCGCCCGAGAACGGGAACGGCGCGCTGTTCGCGTGCCCTTCCGGATCGCGGAACGCATGCGAGTCGACATGACGCGCCGTCCACGCGAGCGCGTAGTCGCACTTCGCGGCGACGCACTGCTCGCGCCATTGCAGCATCTCGACCTCGCGCACGAGCGCGACCGCGTCCGCTTCGATGCCGAGTTGCGCGTCACGCGCGGGTTTGGCGACGCGCAGCGTGCCGCTGACGCTGACCTGGCGGCCTTCGTTCGCGGCGTCAATGCGGTCGGCGGAAACGTTCACCGGCACCGCAGCCGAGGGTGCATTCGCGGCCGGCGCATTCACGTTCGCGGGCGGGTGGAGCCGGTGCTGCAACAGCAGCCAGGCCGCAGCCGCCAGCGCCGCGATCACCAGCAATGCGATCAACAGCGACGGGGCGCCACTGCGGCGGCGGCGCGCCATCAGGCGGCCTCGCCGACGAGTTCGGCGCGCTCGTCCGCGGTCGCGAACCGTCCCTTCGCATCGCGCGTCACGCGCGCGGCCGCGCAATCGACGTCGTGCGTGAAGAACAACCGCACATCGCGCGCCAGCTTGTCCTCGAGGAATGTGCGCTTTTCATCAACAAGCAGCTCCGGGAACCGGTCGTAGCCCATCGTGACCGGCAGGTGCACCCAGGGCCGGCCCGGGATCAGGTCGGCGCAGAACACGATCCCGCCTTCGCCCGAGCTGCCGGCGATTTCGGCGAGCATCAGGCCCGGCGTGTGTCCATTCGAGTAATCGAAACGCACCTGCATGCCGAGGCTCAGCGAGTGCGCGCCCTGGACGCGTTCGAGCCGGCCGGACGCCTGCAGCAGCGGCTGCAGTTCCGCGATGAACGAGGCGCGATCGCGCGGATGCGGATGCAGCGCGCGCTGCCAGCCTTCCTCGCCTACGACATAGGTCGCATTCGGAAACAGCAGGCGCGGCGATTGGCCTTCCTGCCACGCGGCGAGCAGGCCGCCGGCGTGATCGAAGTGAAGGTGCGAGAGCACGACCACGTCGATGTCCTCGTGCGAGAAACCGGCCGCCTGCAGTGAATCCAGCAGCACGTGGCGTTCCTCGCCAACGCCGTAGCGCTCGCGCAGCTTGGGCTCGAAGAACGCACCGATGCCGGTCTCGAACAGCACGGCCTTGCCGTTCAACCCCTTGACCAGCAGGCAGCGGCACGCGAGCGGGATGCAGTTCTGCGCATCTGGCGCGATCCAGTGCTCCCACATGCCGCGCGGCACGTTGCCGAACATCGCGCCGCCGTCGAGTTTCTGCGAGTTGCCGAGGAGGGACCAGAGTTTCATGTCTGCCGCGGATTCCGTTGTCGCTATCGCGCAAGAGCGGCTTCAGCCGCGATTTGCTTCAAAGCCCTCCCCTTCAAGGGGTGGGCCGGTGTTCACCGCGGACAACGCATCGCGGCTGAAGCCGCTCCCACGCAGTTGGTCCGGGTACGCCTATTTTACGACGCCACTGCCCGAATCACCGCGCGGATCCGATGCCGCATGCATCACGCCGGTCTTCCGGTCCCAGCTGACCGCATTCATGAAACCCCAGCGTCGTTCGCCTTCGCTGACCTTGTGGCCCATCGCCTCGAGCGCCTTGACCTCGTCCGGCGTGAACGCGCCTTTTTCGGCCGAGATAACGTCGGGCAGGTACTGGTGGTGGTAACGCGGGTTCGCGACGAATTTTTCCGGCAGCTCGCCATCGACCAGGGCGAGGATGCCTTCCAGCACCATCGTGATGATGCGGCTGCCGCCCGGCGTGCCGATCACGCCGATGCGCTCCTTGCCGACGACGAAGCTCGGCGTCATCGACGACAGCGGGCGGTGGCCGGGCTTCGGCGCATTCGCGTCGCTGCCGACCAGACCGTACGCGTTCGGCTTGCCGGCGACCAGCGCGAAATCGTCCATCTCGTTGTTGAGCACGAACCCGGTGCCGGGCACGACGAATGCCGAACCGAGTGTCGTGTTCACGGTCTGGGTCCCCGAGACCAGGTTGCCGTCCTTGTCGATGATCGAGAAATGCGAGGTGTGCATGCTCTCCGGCGGCGCCATGTAGCCGGGCAGCAGATCGCTCGGTGTCGCCTTGTCCGGATGGATCGACGCGCGCAGACCGGCCGCGTACAGCGGACTGGTGAGTTCGGCGACCGGCATCTTCACGTAGTCCGGATCGCCGAGATATTCGGCGCGGTCGCGATACGCGCGCCGCATCGCCTCGACGATCAGATGCACGCGATGTACATGATCGAGCTTCGCCAAATCGTAGCCGGACAGGATGTTCAGCATCTCGGCCAGCGCGATGCCGCCCGAGGACGGCGGCGGCGCGGTCACGATGTGCCAGCCGCGATAGTCGAATGCGAGCGGCGCGCGTTCCTTCGCCTCGTACTTCGCCAGGTCGTCGAGCGACCAGTTGCCGCCGGCCGCATGCACGCCGTCGACCAGTCGCCTGGCGAAGTCGCCGTGATAGAAACTGTCGCGGCCATCGCGCGCCAGCGCCTCGAACACGCGCGCGAGATCGGGCGACTTGAATGTCCAGCCGGTCTTCGGCGCGACGCCATCGACGAGATACAGCGCGACCGACGCGGGGTAGCGCGCGAGCACCTCGCGGCGCGAAGCGATGCCGTGCAGCATGCGCGCGTCGGGTTGGAAGCCTTCGCGCGCGATGCGGATCGCCGGCGCCAGCGATTTCGCCAGCGGCAACTTGCCGTAGTGCCCGGCCAGCCACACCAGTCCCGCGGCCTCGCCCGGAATCGCCGCGGACAGCGGACCGTTCAACGCATGGTTGCGATCCGGCTGGCCGTTCGCGTCGAGATAATCCTGCGCATCGACTGCCGCCGGCGCAGTCTCGCGCGCATCGATCATGACCTCCTTGCCATCGGCAGCACGGCGCAGCAGGAACAGGCCACCGCCGCCGATGCCGGAGCTTTGCGGTTCGACCACGCACAGGGTCGCGGCGACCGCGACCGCGGCGTCGAACGCATTGCCGCCCTGATCCAGCGCTTCGAAACCGGCCGCCGTGGCCAGCGTGTGCGCGCTCGCGATTGCGGCGTGACCGGGTCGACCCGCTGCCGGCGCGGGCACGGCGCTGATGCAGAATGTCGCGAGCGCCGCCAGGACGAGGCGGTTGGCGACGCGCCGGGAAACCCGTTGCAGCGCCATCATGCCGGGGTCCCGCGGCTCAGCGTTGCGTGCTTCGCGAGCAGTAGCGCAGCGGATTCCGCGTGTTCGGGATCGATGATGATGCATTCGACCGGACACACGACGACGCATTGAGGCTCATCGTGATGGCCGACGCATTCGGTGCACAGGTCCGGCGCGATCTCGTAGAACTCCGGCCCGGGCGAAATCGCCCGGTTCGGACAGACGGGTTCGCAGACGTCACAGTTGACGCAACTGTCGGTGATCTTGAGCGACATGGATCGGGCCGGATCGGGATTCGGGATCTGCAGTTCGGGAATTCACTACCTACATGCGGGATTCGTCGATCGTTTCAAGCACGCGGGCCGTTGCGGCGCGACACATGCCTGACGAATCCCGCGATCCGGAATCCCGGCTTCGGTCTATTTCGCCTCGACGAAGCGCATGTCGGCCGTGGATGTCGCCAGCGCCTGCCTGACGCCGTCGGCATCCGCCGCGTCGCCGATGTACAGCACGACCACGTCCTTGAACGAACCGGCCTGTGCGTCCTTGAACGCGTCGACGATCAGCTGCGCGGTGATCTTCGAGTCGGGACCGCCGAACGCCATCATGTTGCCCGGCAGCACGCCGCGCTCGACCACGTTCTTCACGTTGACGAGCTGGTTCGCCCGATCGGACTTGGCCGCATCGTCATCGCCCCCGGGCACGAAGTACATGTACGGATGATTGCTCTTGACGCCCTGCATGTTCGCGGTGACGACCTGCACGAGGTACTGCTTCCATGCGGTCTTGTCGGCGCCAGCGGCCGGTTTCGCGACGACGGCCGGCTTCTGCTCGGCCGCAGCCTGCTCGGGCGCCTTGTTCTGGTTGCATGCACCGAGCGCGAACGCCGCGGCGCACCCGAGGGCGATGATCGGAAGAATCTTGCGCATGACGTCCTACCTCTTGGTTGACTGCAGATAATGCGTGCGCAAAGCCTGTTGCACAGCCGGGTGCACGAATCCGGAAACATCGCCGCCGAGCCGCGCGATCTCGCGCACCAGCGACGACGAGATGAAACTGTATTGCTCCGCGGGCGTCAGGAACAGGGTCTCGGCGGCCGGGATCAGGTGCCGGTTCATGCTGGCAAGCTGGAATTCGTACTCGAAATCCGAAACCGCGCGCAAGCCGCGCAGGATCACCCCGGCACCGACTTCCTCGACGAAATCGGCGAGCAGTGCCGAGAAACCGCGCACCTCGATGTTGCGTGGACCGTCGAGCGCGGTGCGCGCCAGCTCAATGCGCTCATCGAGGGTGAACGTCGGCGCCTTGCTGGAACTGTCCGCGATCGCGACGATGACGCGGTCGAACAACGGGGCGGCACGGATGGCCAGGTCGATATGCCCGTTCGTGATCGGGTCGAACGTGCCCGGGTACACCGCGATGCGCGCGCGCTGCTGCGTGGTCCCCATGCGAAACCGCCCGCCCCTGATCGTGAAGGCGCTAGCTTACGCGACCCGGCGATACAGCGCATAGCACACCGCTCCGGCGCGTCCCTCGCGATGCAGCACCCAGTTGGATGGCAGCGCGAACGCCGCGTCCCACGGCGACTCGACGTAGACGAGTGCCGCATCCGCCAGCCAGGCACCCTGCTCCAGCCGCCCGGCCGCAGCGGCCCAAAGATCCGTCGCGAATGGCGGATCCAGAAACACCAGATCGAATGCCTGGGTCGCTGGCGCGGCGAGGAACCCGTCCGTGTCTGCGTTGACGACGCGCGCATT
>JBIODY010000191.1:0-5127 GCA_044445505.1 Lysobacterales bacterium | reverse complement strand
GTCAACGACGCCAAGGTGTCGCCGCGCGGCGGCTATGTCTCGTTCGTCAGCAACCAGAACCTGTACACGGTCGATCTGGCGAGCGGACTCAACTACCGGCTGACCCGCGACGGCAAGGGCCCGATCCACAACGGCGAAGCCGAATTCGTCGCCCAGGAGGAAATGGCGCGTGCGACCGGCTACTGGTGGGCGCCTGACGATTCGGGCATCGCCTATGAGCGCTACGACGAATCGAAGGTCGACGAGGTCAGGCGCACCGAGGTGTACGCGGACCGCAGCGAGACCGTGGCCCAGCGCTATCCGGCCGCAGGGCGGGCGAATGTCACGGTCCGGCTCGGCCTGGTCACGGCGCGCGGCGGCCGCACGCGCTGGATCGATCTCGGCGAGGATGAACCCGGCATCGGCCGCGACATCTATCTCGCGCGCGTCGACTGGCTGCCGGATGCGCAACACGTCAGTTTCCAGCGCGAGAGCCGCAACCAGCGCCGCCTCGATCTGGTCGCGGTCGATGTCGCGAACTTGCGCCAGCGTACCCTGCGCAGCGAAACCAGTGCGACCTGGATCAATCTCAACGACGACCTGCGTTTCCTCAAGGACGAGGATGCTTTCATCTGGACCTCGGAAAGCAGCGGCTACGCCCACCTCGGCGTGTACGGCCTCGATGGCCGGCTGCGGCGCGCGCTGACCGGCGGCGACTGGGAAGTCGACAAGCTGCTCGGCGTGGACGAGAAGAATGGAAAGGTGTACTTTGCCGCAAACCGGGACGACCCGCTGCAGAATCAAGTCTACAGCGCGCGGCTCGATGGCAGCGACGCGCACAAGGCGATCCGGATCAGCGCGGAGGAAGGCTGGCACGACGCGGTGTTCGGCGAGAACGCAAACGCGTACATCGATACCTGGTCCGATCCGCTCACCCCGCCGCAGGTTTCGCTGCACGCGGCGAATGGCGCGCGCATCGCCTGGATCGAGCACAACGAACTCAAGCCCGGCCATCCGTATTGGCCGTATCGCGACAGTCTCGTCGCGCCGAGCTTCGGCAAGCTCGCGAGCGAGGATGGCCAGGATCTGTATTACCGCGTTTACAAACCGCCCGGTTTCGACGCGGCCACGCGCTATCCGGTATTCATGACCTACTACGGCGGACCCGGCAGCCAGTACGTCAAGCGCAACTGGGGCAATCTTTTCGAGCAATACATGGCCGGGCACGGCTATGTCGTGTTCGCGCTCGACAACCGCGGCACGCCGCGGCGCGGGCGCAGGTTCTCCGATGCGATCTTCCGGCAGCTCGGCAATGCCGAGATCGCCGATCAGCGCGCCGGCATCGCCTGGCTGAAATCGCAGGCGTGGGTCGATGCCCGACACATCGGCGTGTTCGGCTGGAGCTATGGCGGCTATCAGACCCTGATGCTGCTGGCCAGGGCGGGCGAGGAGGTCGCCGCAGGCGTCGCGGTCGCGCCGGTCACCGACTGGGCCCTGTACGACACCCACTACACCGAGCGCTATCTCGATACGCCGCAGAACAACGCACAGGGCTATGAACGGTCCGGCGTGCTGCATTGGCTCGGTGGATTGGCGCCGCACAAGCTGCTGCTCGTGCACGGCATGGCCGATGACAATGTGCTGTTCGCGAACTCGACCACGTTGATGGCCGCGCTGCAGGAGCGTGGCATCCAGTTCCGCCTGATGACCTATCCCGGCGCCAAGCATGGGCTGTCGACGCCGGCGCTGAAGAAGCACGTCTACACGCTGATCGCGGATTACTTCGACGAAAAACTGAAACCGCTGGATCGCGACGAGAGTAAGACGCACGAGGAAGGCCCGAACGCATCGTCGTCCCGGCGAACGCCGGGACCCGGTGCCTTGCGCTGACAAAAAGACGCTGGATCCCGGCGTTTGCCGGGGCGACGAGAAAGGGGTGACGCGTGATGAACCTACGTCAGAGCTGGATCCTGTTCGCGCTCGGCTCCGCATTCTTCGCCGGGCTGACCGCATTGTTCGGCAAGATCGGCGTCGCCGGCATCAACTCGAACCTCGCGACGTTCATCCGCACCATCGTGATCCTCGGCGTGACCGCGGCGATCCTGTCCATGCGCGAGGAATGGCGGCCGGCGGCGCCGATCCAGGCGAAGACCTGGATCTTTCTCGTGCTCTCGGGGCTGGCGACCGGCTTGTCGTGGCTGTGCTACTACCGCGCGCTGCAGCTCGGCCCGGTCAGCAAGGTCGCACCGATCGACAAGCTCAGCGTCGTGTTCGCGATCGGGTTCGGCGTGCTGTTCGTCGGCGAGGCAATGAGCTGGCCGGTCGCGATCGGCGGCGGCCTGATCATCGCCGGCTCGATCGTGATGATCGCGTTGTAGGGTGGGCCTCGGCCCACCGTCCTGCCGCTGCGACAAAAGCCGGTGGGCTCAAGCCCACCCTGCAACTTTTCGCAGGCCGGACCTTGGCCACCGTTTTCAGCGCGACCAGCGCCATTGCACGCCGAGCATCAGCGTGCGGTCGGGCGCAGGTTCGAAGTAGCGGCCGTTCGCGTCGTTGACGATCACCGAGCCCGCGTACCTGCGGTCGAGCGCATTGTCCACGCGCGCGAATGCGTGCAGCCGTCCGCCGTGAAGATCGATCGTGTAGCCGAGATCCGCGCCGACCAGCGCATACGCGGGCGCGGCATCGCTGCCGAGGTCATTGACCGCGACCGCGCCGACGTAGTCCGCCTGCAGTGCGGCGCGCCAGCCGGTCTCGCCGCCCCAGCGCAACGCGGCGAACAGATCGGTCTTCGGGATGCCCGGAATGCGCGTGCCTGCCGCGACCGGCGTGTCCGGGGCCGTGCATGCGCCCGCGCAGGTCAGGAATGGCGAGCGGAACCGTGCGTCGAGCCAGGTATAGGCGAGCTCGAGTTTCCATGCTTCGCCGAAGCGCCAGGCCAGCACCGCTTCGGCGCCATCGCGGCGCGCCTTGCCGATGTTCTGATACGTGGTGCGACCGCCGGAACTGGTCGCGACCGCGAGTTCGTCGCGCGTATCGGCGCGGAACACCGCGACGCGTGTCTCGATATTCGCAATCGGGCGCAGCTTCACCCCGAGTTCGCCGTTGCGGCTGCGCGAAGGCGCGAGGTCGAAGGCGAGTCCGGCGTTGCCGTCGGCGCGATAGGCCAGTTCGTTGAAGGTCGGCGTCTCGAAACCTTTGCCGTACGACGCGTACAGATGCGCCCAGTCCGCGACGCGCCAGAGCAGCCCGGCGACCGGCGTCGTCGCGGTGTAGTCGACGCGGCCGCTGTCGTCAGGATTTGCCGCGACCACGTAGTGGTCCCGCGAGTCGAACTTCACCTCGCTGTGACGCAGGCCGGCGCTCAGCGACCACGCCTCGGCGAGCTTCCACGTCGCCTGCACGTATTCGTCGAAGTCGCGCACGCCGTCGTCCTCGTCGCGGCGCAGCGCGCCGCGCACGCCGAGCAGGTCGCCGATGAAATTCTCGTAACCGCGGCGCCGTTGCTGCTGACGGTCCCAGGCGACGCCGGCCGCAAGTTCGAACGGACGTCCGGCCAGGTCGCCATTCCAGGTCCAGCGCGCGTCGCCGCCGGCGTAGTCACTGCCGAGATCGACGACACCGCCCGAATGGCGCGGGTTCGCCTGCGCCGAAACCGGCACCGACAGGTACTGCACAATGTCGCGCTGACCCAGGTAACCGAGCACGCGCAGCGCATTGCCGGAGCCGAGATCCTGCTCCCAGATCGCGCCGCCCTGGGTCTGGTGCACGCTCTTGCGGGTGTCGAACTGCTGCGCGGATGCCGTGGCCTGGCGCGGGTCTGCATCGAACTGCGCATGGGTGAGGCCCAACGGATCCTGCGCGCCGGGCAGCGCGAACGTGTTCGCGAGCAGGGTCAGCTTGCCGCCGCTGCCGATGGCGAACGTCAGCTTCGCATTGCCGGACTCGCGAGTCGCCGCGCTGTGCTCGCGGTAACCGTCGGTCTGGAAATGGGTGACGTCGAGGTTGTAGCCGAACCCGCCTGCCGCGCCGCGCGCGTTCACGCTCGCGCGCAGCGTGCCGTAACTCGCGCCGGCGATACCGAAATCGACTTCGGGCGGGGTGCTGCCATCCGCGCTGAACACCTGGATCACGCCACCCGACGAATTGCCGTACAGCGCCGAGAACGGCCCGCGCAGCACCTCGATGCGTTCGGCCGAGTCGAGATTGAAATGCGAGACCTGACCCTGTCCGTCCGGCATCGTCGCCGGAATGCCGTCGGTGTACAGGCGCACGCCGCGTACGCCGAAGGTCGCGCGTGCGCCGAAGCCGCGGATCGATATCTGCTCGTCCTGCGCATAGTTCTGGCGGTCGCGCGCGAGCACGCCGGGGATCGCCGACAGGTATTCGGACGGATTCACGCCGAGCGTATCCGGGTTGTCATCGATGTTCACGACATCGATCGACGCCGGCACCTCGTATGCGGGCTGCTCGCTGCGGGTCGCGGTGACCACGACGGCCGGCAGATCCGCGCTGCGGTCCGCGTCCTGCGCCGCCGCCGCCGCGGCCGTCGCACACGCCAACATCGGCAGCATGCGCCGGCACACCAGCCGGCGCAGGTTCGGGTTCGTTCCGCGCATGGGTGATCCGATCAGGAATTTCGGGCCGCCATCCTAAGCCACTCCGGCGCACTCGTGGCGGCGGCGCCTCCTGCATCCGCACGGCATGGCTCGCCGTATCCGGATCGCCGATCTCGACAACAAGCCTATACTCGTCCGATCCCCGCGGCAGGAGAGGCATGATGAGCGTTGCGGCGCAACCGTTGACCGAAGACGATCCGGACCTGTCCCGCTGGTGGTTGCGCGCGGTGTTGATCGTGATGGTGGTCGGATTCGCCGGCCTGATAACCATCACGTCGCTGGCCTATCGCAACGCGCCGCCGATCCCGCGACAGGTGCTGGATGCGCAAGGCGCGGTGCTGTTCAGTGGCGACGACATCAGCGACGGTCAATCCG
Source organism: Lysobacterales bacterium (assembly GCA_044445505.1). GTDB lineage: Bacteria > Pseudomonadota > Gammaproteobacteria > Xanthomonadales > Rhodanobacteraceae > Dokdonella_A. The sequence goes on along the minus strand of JBIODY010000191.1, from coordinate 154 downwards.
TATTCCTCAGATATGGCCTGATGGCAAACGGCAGCATCTGGGGTCACGGCGCGTATCTCGGCCCGGACTACTCGGCCGCGGCGTTGCACCGGATCGGCGCGGACACCGCCGCCGCGATCGCCGAGCAGCAATATCATCAGCCGCTGGCTGCGCT
>JBIODY010000190.1:0-5136 GCA_044445505.1 Lysobacterales bacterium | reverse complement strand
CCAGGATTCCGTGCCCCCATGAGCACCCGCCGCTTCGCCCAGATCGACGTGTTCACGGCGCGTGCCGGCTATGGCAATCCGGTTGCGGTCGTGCTCGATGCGGACGGTCTCGACAGCGCGGCGATGCAGCGTCTCGCCGCATGGACGAATCTCTCGGAGACCGCCTTCGTGCTCGCGCCGACGTCGCCGCAGGCCGATTTCCGCGTGCGCATCTTCACCCCGCGCCAGGAGCTGCCATTCGCCGGCCATCCGGCGGTCGGCAGCGCATATGCGCTGCTCGATGCGCGCGCGCAGTGGCAGGCGCGCGAACGCCTGACCCTCGAATGTGCGGCGGGTCTGCTCGCGGTTCGCGTCGAAGGCGCGGGGGCGCAGCGCCGCATCTTCGTGCAGGCGCCCGCGGCGAGACTCGCCGTCCCTGCGCACGAGCTGGTCGAAGGAATCGAGCGCGCATTGCACGTGCGACCGCTCGCCGACCCGCTGCCGCGCCTGGTCGACAACGGGCCGCGATGGCTGATCGCGCAGCTCGAGGACGCCGGCGTGGTGCGTTCGCTGCAACCGGACTACGCCGCGACCGCTGCGTTGACCGCGCATCACGGCGCAGTCGGCCTGTGCGTGTTCGGCCGCGAGCCGGCTGGCGCGATGACCGCGATCGCGGTACGCGCATTCTGCCCGGGCGACGGCATTCCGGAAGACCCGGTGACCGGCAGCGCGAACGCCGCGATCGGCGCGTTCCTGCACGCGAATGGCGCGCTGGAACAAATCGGCTGGCGTTATCGAGCGAGCCAGGGCCGCGAAGTCGGACGCGATGGCTTTGTCGATGTCGAAATCGACCCGCACACCGGCGCGGTCGCGATCGGCGGGCACTGCGTGAGCTGCATCGTCGGCCAACTCAACTTCGGAGATCGGGCATGAGCGAATCCGCAAGCGGCGCGACTGTCCAGACCGGCGTCGGCTACGCACGTCGCCTCAATGCCTGGGACGCTTCGATGGTGGTGGTCGGCGGGGTGATCGGCTCGGGTATCTTCCTGACTCCGGCCGCGGTCGCACGCCAGACCGGCTCCGGCCACGAGCAGTTGCTGGCGTGGGCGATCGGCGGCGTCATCGCGCTGATCGGTGCGTTGTGCTACGCGGAACTCGGCACGCGCCGGCCGAACGCCGGCGGCGGCTACGTGAACCTGCGCGAGGCGTTCGGCCTGATCGTGGCGTTCGTGTACGGCTGGAACCTGCTGGTCGTGAACCATTCCGGCAGTCTCGCCGCGGTCGCGATCGTGTTCGTGCAATATGCCGGTGCCGCGCTCGGCGTGGCGGTCGCCGATCCGCGTCCGTACGCGGTCGGCACGATCGTGTTCCTGATGGGCATCAACTGGTTCGGCATCCGCGCCGGTGCGCTGACGCAAAACGTGTTGACGGTACTGAAGCTGCTTGCGATCAGCGCGCTGATCGTGGTCGGTCTGGTCGCACGCGGCGCACCACCGCCGAGCGCGCCGCCAGCGCCGATGAACCCGTTCGTGTTCGGCGGCGCGCTGATGCCGGTGCTGTTCTCGTACGGCGGCTGGTACTACATCAACGACATCGCCGGCGAGGTGCGCGAGCCGCAGCGCACGATCCCGCGCGCGCTGGTGTTCGGCATGCTGCTGGTCGCGGCGTGCTACCTGCTCGCGAACGTGGCCTATCTCGCCGTGCTCGGCCACGATGGCCTGGCCGCCAGCCATGCGCCGGCTGCGGACCTGATGCGCCATGTGCTCGGCGAATCGGGTGCGCGCCTGATCGCGGCCGGCATCGCGATCTCGACGCTCGGCTTCTGCAACATCTCGATGATCGGCGCCGCGCGCGTATTCCAGGTGATGGGCGCGGATGGGGTGTTCTTCCGCGCCGCGAGCCGCCTGCATCCGCGCTGGCGCTCGCCGAACGTCGCGTTGATGCTGCTCGCGGCCTGGGCTTGCATACTGGCCCTGACCGGCACGTTCGACCAGCTGTTGAACTACTCGACCGTCGGCGACTGGCTCGGCATGGCCGCGGTGATCGCAACGCTGTTCTGGTACCGTCGCTCGCGCGCCGCCGAACCGATCACGTTCCGCACCCCGTGGTATCCGGTATTGCCGCTGCTGTTTCTCGCGGTCGTGCTGTGGGTCGTCGGCGTGACGATCTGGCAGCACCCCGGCGACGCCGGCATGGGCGCGCTGATCACGCTCGCCGGTTTGCCGGTGTATTTCATCTGGCGGCGCCTGCTCGCGCGCTGACCCGTGCGCGCCGATCGCTTCGCGTTGATCCGCGCCGTTGTGCGTCGCTGCCGCCGAAACGGCCGTGCGACAATGCGCGATACCCGCCGTGGCCGCATCTCGCCTGTATCGGCGTACGGAGACCTGCATGTCCAATCCGCCCGAACACACCGTCGAGCCCGCCAGGCGGCCATCCGCGCGGCCGCCCGCGCCGCTCGCGATCTCGATCAACGGCAAGGCATTTTTCCATGACGGCGATCCGGCGATGCCGCTGCTCTGGTTCCTGCGCGACACCTTGCGCCTGACCGGCACCAAGTACGGCTGCGGCATCGGTTCGTGCGGCGCATGCACGGTGCTGCTCGACGGCAAGGCGGTGCGCGCCTGCGTCACTCCGATGTCCGCCGCCGCGACACACAAGATCACCACGATCGAAGGCCTGGAAACCGACGCGCTGCATCCGGTGCAGCAGGCCTGGATCGAGGAGGACGTTGCACAGTGCGGCTACTGCCAGTCCGGCCAGATCATGGCTGCGGTCGATCTGCTCAAGCGCAAACCGAAGCCGGACGACGACGACATCGCGACGATCGGCAATCTGTGTCGCTGCGGCACCTACCCGCGCATCCGTCGCGCAATCGCGCGCGCGGCCGAACTGCTGCAGGGCGCCGGAAAATGAGGGCGCCGAAGTGAGTGCGGATGAAACCGGGCATGCGCCGGCGCAACACGGCCGCCGCCGTTTCCTCGCGATCTCGCTCTGTGCATCCGGCGCCTTGCTGGTCGGAACGCGCTGGGCGTTCGCGGATCCGGCGCCGGCCGGCCTGCCGCCGGAACTGCTTGGCGACGACCTGACCGAACTCGGCCCGTTCGTGCGCATCGAGCGCGACAACCGCATCGTGATCGGCGCGCGCGGCTGCGAGACCGGCCAGGGCGTGATCACCGCACTGCCGATGCTGATCGCCGAAGAACTCGATGTCGACTGGTCGCAGGTGCGCGTCGTGCAGCTGCCGTACGGCTATATCGACACCGACCAGGGGCCGTCGAACCGCTATGGCGATCAGGGCGCTGGCGGCAGCACCGGCATCTCGCGCGCGTGGAAGGAGCTGCGCCAGGCCGGTGCGACCGCACGCTGGCTGCTGGTCCAAGCGGCAGCGCAGGAGTGGAGCCTGCCAGCCGCGCAGTTGCGCACCCGATCCGGCGAGGTGATCGCCGAGGACGGGCGCAAGCTGACCTACGGCGCACTCGCGCGCAGCGCGGCTTCCCTGGCACCGCCCGACCAACCGGTCGCGCTGAAGCAGCCGCAGCAATTCCGCATCATCGGCAAGCCGACGCGCGTCGCCGATGCGCGCGCGATCGTGACCGGGCGCAGCCAATTCGGAGTCGACAGCTATTCGGCCAACGCATTGGTCGCGGTGATCGCACGCTGCCCGCAACTGGACGGTGCACTGGAATCGTTCGACGACCGCGAGACGCGCAAGGTCGCCGGCGTCGTCGACGTGTTGGCGATTCCGGGCCCGAAACCCGACCAGCCACTCGACGCTCAGCTCGCCGCCGGCGTGGCGGTGCTCGCCGAGCACACCTGGGCCGCGCTGCAGGGCCGCGAACGCCTGAAGATCGAATGGAAGCCCGGGCCGTGGACGAAGGAGTCGAGCGGCGCGCTCGCCGGAGCCGCGAACAGCCTGCTCGACAACAGTCCGGAAGGTATCAGCGTGCGCCGCGACGGCGACTTCGCCAAGGCGCGCAAGCAGGCGCGCCATGTCATCGAAGCGCGCTACGAGATGCCGTTCCTCGCCCACGCGACGATGGAGGCGCCCGGTGCGCTGATCGAGATCAAGCAGGACAGCGCACATCTGGTCGCATCGCTGCAGAATCCGGACGGCGCGTCCGAGCTCATCGCGCGCCTGACCGGCCTGCCGCGCGACAGGATCGAGATCCAGATGACCCGTGCCGGCGGCGGCTTCGGCCGGCGCCTGAACAACGACTACGTCGCCGAGGCGGTGCTCATCGCCAAGGCTGCCGGCAAGCCGGTCAAGCTGATGTGGACCCGCGACGACGACCTCCAGCACGACTTCTACCGCCCGTTCGGCGTGCACGCGATGAGCGCGACACTGGATCGCAGGAAGCGCGTCACCGGCTGGTCGCACCGCTGCGCCGCGACGCCGCGCAACTACCGCGACGCCGGCATGAAGGACCAGCCGATCTACTCCGGCTGCCTCGAGCCCGACGATTTTCCGGCCGGCCTGGTCGCGAATCTCGACAAGACATTCTTCAGTGTCGCATCTGGCATGCCGCGCGGTTGGTGGCGCGCGCCGGTCCACACCTTTCATGCATTCGCGGTGCAGAGCTTCATCGACGAGATCGCGGTCGCGACGAAACAGGATGCGGTCAAGTTGCGGCTCGACCTGCTCGGCGAGCCGCGCAGCATTCCATACCAGGGTCACGGCGGGCCGACCTTCGACACCGGACGCCTCGCCAACGTGCTGAAAGTCTGCGCCGACCGGATCGGCTGGGGCGCGCGCCGCAACGACGGTCACGGCATCGGCATCGCCTGCCACTTCACGTTCGGCGGCTACACGGCGCATGCGTTCGAGGTGTCGATCGATGGCAGCGACCTGCGCGTCCATCGCGCGGTCTGCGTCGTCGACGTGGGACGCGTCGTGAACCCGCTCGGCGTGGAGGCGCAGATGATGGGCGGCACGATCGACGGCGTTTCGACCGCACTGCACCTCGCGATCACGCTCAAGGATGGCCGCGTCCAGCAGAAGAACTTTCCGGATTACCCGTTGTTGCGCATGGCCCAGGCACCGCGCGACGTCGAGGTCGTGATCGTCGAATCCACGCAGGAGCCTTGCGGCGCCGGCGAGATGGGCGTGCCAAGCGTGGCGCCGGCACTCGCCAACGCGGTGCATGCCGCGACCACCGT
>JBIODY010000189.1:0-5150 GCA_044445505.1 Lysobacterales bacterium | reverse complement strand
CTCGGCCGCCGAGTACGGCTGCGCCGGCTCGCGGATGTCGATCAGCCGATGCGGATGGCGCGCGAGGATCGCCGCGTCCGGCTTCGCCGCGCCGATGTCGAGGCCGCGATAGACCAGTGCCGAATCGACGCTGACCAGTTGCAACGCGAAGCGCCCGGCGAGCGCGCAGGCGAGCGCGGTCTTGCCGCTCGCGGTGGGGCCCATCAGGAAGATCGCGGGTGGACGCTGGTCGATCGATTGGGTCATGCGTGCGGCGCGCCATCCTGATTGGGAACATCCGATCAAATCGGACGTTCCGCGCGCCATGGACGGCGCGCTCGCGAATCAAGCGTCTGCTTGATTCGCGGAGCCGCGTACGGACCTGTGCCGGACGCGAGCGAGTCTGATCAAGCCCGGACGGACTTGATCAGACCTTGATTCACCGCACCGCGGTCGGCGCCTCCGCCTCGGCCGCACGCGCAGCCGCGCCGTGCCGCTTGGGCAGCAGCGAGACATCGAGCAGGCGCTCGATGCGCGCGAACACTTCGGCGCGCGAAAAGGGTTTCTTCATGAAATCGTCGGCGCCGATGCGCTGCGCATAGAACTGTTCGGTGGCCTGCTCGTTGCCGCTCATCATGATGATCGGAATTTCGCGCGTGATCAGGTCCCGGCGCAGCTGGCGCAACGCGGCGAAGCCGCTCATGCCGGGCAGCACGATATCGAGGAAGATCAGGTCCGGCCGCTCGGCGAGCGCGATCGCGACGCCCTTTTCCGCATCCTCCGCCTCCAGCACCAGATAGCCGTTCTGCTGCAGGATGCGCTTCAACACCGCGACGATCGTCGGCGAATCGTCGACGACCAGCACGCGCATGCCGCCGCGCGCATTCAAGCGCGGCTTGTTGCGGCGCTGTGCATGCCTGGTGTCCGAGGCTCGCGCTTCGAAGCCGAACAGACGTCTGCAGAAAGCACGAATACCCACCGTTCCACCCCTGACCCGGCTGCGGTCGAATAGTGTAATCGTTTCAATCGCCTACGTCGCGCGAACAAAGTCGGCTGACGGATCGAGCACGACGGTCGACCGCGCCGGCGCGTTTCGGACTCGCCGATGCGGTGACCTACAAACGTATAATCGGCGGATACGCGCCGCGTGGCGCCGGTCATGAGCGAACCCATGTCGCAGGCAATGATGAAGGCCCTGGTCAAGCGCGAAGCGGCGCGCGGGATCTGGATGGAGCAGGTTCCGGTCCCCGAGATCGGCCCCAACGACGTGCTGATCAAGCTCGAGAAGACCGCGATCTGCGGCACCGACCTGCATATCTACAAATGGGACGACTGGTCGCAGCGCACGATCAAGCCCGGGTTGGTGATCGGCCACGAATTCGTCGGCCGCATCGTCGACATCGGCGCCGGCGTGCGCGGGTACCAGCCTGGCCAGCGCGTATCCGCCGAAGGCCACGTGGTCTGCGGCGTGTGCCGCAACTGCCGCGCCGGCAAGCAGCATCTGTGCCCGAACACGGTCGGCATCGGCGTCAACCGCAATGGCGCGTTCGCCGAGTACGTTGCGGTGCCTTCCTCGAACCTGTGGCCGATCCCGGACCAGATTCCGTCCGAGCTCGCCGCTTTCTTCGATCCGTATGGCAACGCGGCTCACTGCGCGCTCGAGTTCGACGTGATCGGCGAGGACGTGCTGATCACAGGTGCGGGCCCGATCGGCATCATCGCGGCCGGCATCTGCAAGCACATCGGTGCGCGCAATGTCGTCGTCACCGACGTCAACGACTATCGCCTCAAGCTCGCCGCCGACATGGGTGCGACACGTGTGGTCAACGTGTCCAAGCAATCGGTGAAGGAAGTCGTCAGGGATCTGCACATGGAAGGTTTCGACGTCGGCCTCGAGATGTCCGGCAATCCGCGTGCGTTCAACGACATGCTCGATTGCATGTACCACGGCGGCAAGGTCGCGCTGCTCGGCCTCATGCCCGATGGCACCGGCATCGACTGGAACAAGGTGATCTTCAAGGGTTTGACCCTGCAGGGCATCTACGGCCGGCGCATGTACGAGACCTGGTACAAGATGACCCAGATGGTACTGACCGGCTTCCCGCTGCAGAAGGTGCTGACCCACCAGATCCACATCGACGATTTTCAGAAGGGTTTCGACCTGATGGATTCGGGCAACTGCGGCAAGGTCGTGTGTTCGTGGAATTGAGCGGCCGTCCCGAGGAACAGCACGAGGACAACAGCGCAGCCGGCGCACCGCGCCGCGCATGGTTCCACCGCGAGACGATCAGCCTGGCCGAGGTCGCGGTCCAGGTGTTCTCCGTGGTACTCGGCATCCTGCTCGCGCTGGGCATCGGCAACTGGAGTGAAGGTCGCGAGAGCGCGCGCAAGATCGGCGAGGCGCAAACCGCGATCCGTGCCGAGATCCAGGCGAACCGCGCCAGGCTGCAGCAGACGGTCGCCTATCAGGCCGACCTCGCCAAGGCGGTAAGGGCCGCCATAACCAGCGCCACTCCACCCAGACGCTGCACCGACGTAGCGAGCTGGCGCGGCATGCAGACGGCGCTGCTGTTGCACAGCGCGTACGACAACGCGATCGCGGCCGGTGTATTCACGAGCATGCCGCTGGCGGACGGACAAACCATCGCCTCCGTCTATGCGTGGCAGCAACGCTATCTCACATACTCCGACAAATCCCTGGACTGGATGGTGATGAAGTTCATGGACGAATCCGCGGCGGGATGCGCCGGCGTGCTCTCGGACCTATCCTCTGCAGGTCGGAACCTGCTGGCGAATTACGAAGCCTATCTCTCGCCTGCTGCCGTCACCGGTCCGAAGTCCTCCGCGAGTCCATAGCGCACACCCATGCCTTCCCGGCGCATCCACGACCTGATCGAATCCGCGCTTGCCGAGTTGCCGCCCGCGCCGCTGCTGGCCGCGTTCAGTGGCGGGCTCGATTCGAGCGTCCTGACCCATGCCCTCGCGCGATCGCAGGCAGCGCGCGAGCGAGGCCTGCGTGCGGTGCACATCGATCACGGATTGAGTGTTGGCAGCAGCGGCTGGTCACAGCACTGCCGCGCGTTCGCGGATGCGCTCGGCATCGAGTTGATCGTGTGCGTGGTCGATGCCTCGCGCAGCCCCGGCCTCGGCCTCGAAGCCAGCGCGCGGCGCGCGCGCTACGGCGCGATCGAGGCACTGCTGGCACCGGGAGAACTGGTCGCGCTGGCGCATCATCGCGACGACCAGGCCGAAACCGTCCTGTTGAAAATGCTGCGCGGCGCGGGGCCGGAAGGGCTCGGCGCGATGCGCACCCTGCGCCCACTCGGACGCGGCTTCGCCTGGCGCCCGCTGCTCGGCCTGCCGCGTGCGGCATTGCGCGAGTACGCCGAACGTTACGCGTTGACCTGGATCCGCGACCCGAGCAACGCCGATCCGACCATCGATCGCAATTTCCTGCGCATGCAGGTGATGCCGCGCCTGCTGCAACGCTGGCCGGAAGCGGAAACCAGCCTCGCACAAAGCGCCGCATGGGCGCGTGCCGCCACCGAGTTCATCGACGCGCAAGCCGAGCGCGCGCTGGCGCGCCTGCAAGGCCTGGATCCGGCAACGCTGCGTTTCCGCGAATGGCTGGACCTGCCGCAGGCGCTGCGCGATCCGCTGCTGCGACGCTGGCTGCGCACGCTCGACCTGCCCGAGCCCACGCATTTCCAGGCCACCGAACTCGTGCGCCAGCTCGCCGAGGCCGGCGAGGATCGCCAGCCTTGCGTGCGCTGGCCCGGCGCCGAACTGCGCCGCTACCGCGAACTGCTGTACGCACTGCCGCCGCTGCAGTTGCCGCCGTTCGACTGGAGCGCGGACTTCGACGGCGGCGAGCTGTCCCTGCCGCTGGATCTGGGTGTATTGCGCCTGGTCGGCAGCACGCCGCGACCGTCGCTCGAACGGCGTCTGCAGGTACGCTTCCGGCGCGGCGGGGAAAGCCTGCGCCTGGCCAACGGCAAGCACACGCGCGAGCTGCGCGACTTGTTCCAGGAAGCGGGTATTCCGCCGTGGCAGCGCGCACGTCTGCCACTGGTGTTCGAGCCGGACGGCAAGCTGCTCGCGGTTGCGGACCTGTGGCTCAGTGAGGCCGGCGCGCGCCTGTTCGAACCATTCGGGGGTCAGCTCGAATGGGCGGCGCGCACGCTCTCCACCAGCGCGGCGGCCGCCGACGTTGATCTTGCGCCCTGCCTGAGCTAGCGTTCGAGCCATGCCGAAAGCCGCTGCCGAAACCTCGCAGGTCGCCGAATTCGAGAAGTCGCTCGACGAACTCGAACAACTCGTCGTGCGCATGGAGCAGGGCGAACTGAGCCTCGACGATTCGCTGCAATCGTTCGAACGCGGCATCGCGCTGTACCGCAACTGCCAGGGTGCGCTCGATCAGGCGAAGCTGCGGGTCAGCCAGCTGCTCGATCCGGCGGCGCCGGAAACCGCGCGGCCGTTCGATCCCGACGTTCCGTAGTTTTTGCGATCATCCATGATCGCTGGCCCGGGCCGCACCACGAACCAGCGTGGCGTGCACGCAATCCGCGAATCCAAAGCGGCATCCTTGGCCGTACTTCTCAGCTCTTTTTTGCGATCATCCTGATCGCGAAGATCAAAAAGCGGCATTCTTGGCCGCACTTCTCATCAAGAGCATTCCACTCCCATATCGACATGTCATCCTGCGCGCAGCGAAACAGCGTGAGCGACCTGACACCCGAACTCCTCGCGCTGTCCGCGCGCGCCGATGCTGTGCTCGCACGCGCGTTGCCGGATGCGGACCAGCCGCCGCGCGAGCTGCATCGCGCGATGCGCTACGCCGTGCTTGGCGGCGGCAAGCGTCTGCGACCGCTGCTGGTCTACGCGACCGGCGCCGCGTTCGGCGCGCGCGTCGATGCACTCGACAGCATCGCCGCCGCGGTCGAGATCATCCACGCCTATTCGCTGGTCCATGACGACCTGCCGGCGATGGACGACGACGCGCTGCGTCGCGGCCGCCCGACCTGCCACATCGTGTTCGGCGAAGCGATGGCGATCCTCGCCGGCGATGCGCTGCAGGCGCTCGCGTTCGAAGTGCTCGCGAACGACCCGGCGCTGAGCGCGGATCCGGCGGCCCAGTGCGACATGCTGCGTGTCCTCAGCCTCGCTTGCGG
>JBIODY010000188.1:0-5183 GCA_044445505.1 Lysobacterales bacterium | reverse complement strand
CGCGGGTTTTCCGCCGGGAACTTTCCGTTAATCTTGCGGTATCTTTCCGTGCGCCTCGAGTTTTCGCCCATCGCGAGGGTGATCGCCTCCCTTCGCGCGCAAGGCCCGACGCGCCTCCGCGACAGACATGACTCGTGCGACTTGCAGGTCCACGCAGCCTTGTACATTTTCAAAAAGGGTGCATAGACGATGATCGAAACCCGACAGATCACCAAGCGCTACGGCGATTTCACCGCCGTCGACGCGATCAGTTTCAAGGTCGAGCCCGGCGAAGTGCTCGGCTTCCTCGGCCCCAACGGCGCCGGCAAGTCGACGACGATGAAGATTCTGGCCGGCTTCCTCAGCCCCACCTCGGGTGGCGCGACGGTCGGCGGTTTCGACATCGAGACGCATCCGCTCGAAGCCAAGCGCGTGCTCGGCTACCTGCCCGAAGGTGCGCCGAGCTACGGTGAAATGAACGTGCGCGAGTTCCTCGATTTCGTCGCCGACATGCGCGGACTCGGCGGCGAGCTGCGCGACCGCCGCCTGGACGACGCGATCGCACGCCTGCATCTGGAGCGCGTGCTGGAGCAGCCGATCGACACGCTGTCGAAGGGCTTCAGGCGTCGCGTCGGACTCGCCGCGGCGATCCTGCACGATCCGAAGGTGCTGATCCTCGACGAGCCGACCGACGGTCTCGATCCGAACCAGAAGCAGGAAGTGCGCACGCTGATCAATTCGATGGCGCGCGACAAGACCATCATCATCTCGACGCACCTGCTCGAGGAGGTGCACGCGGTATGCAGCCGCGCGATCATCATCGCGGCCGGACGCATCCTCGCCGACGCGACGCCGGCCGAACTGGAGGCGCGCTCGCGCTACCACCAGGCGGTGTCGCTGAGCGCGGCGAATGTCGAGGCGGCGCGCGAGGCGTTGGCGCGCGTGCCGGATATCGCCTCGATCGAAATCGACCCGCAGGACCGGCGCATCACTGCGTTCCCGAAGCCGGGACGCGCGATATTCGTGGCCGTCGGCGACGCGCTGAAGGAGCGCGGTGTCACGTTCCGCGAGCTCGCGCTGGAGCCCGGCCGCCTCGACGAGGTGTTCCGCACGATCACCCAGGGCGCGGCCGGCACGGAGGCGCGCACATGAGGACCCTACGGCAGCGAGGGGCTCGTGTGGCAGCGGCTTCAGCCGCGATGCCTTCCCTCGTGAATGCATCGGGACTGAAGTCCCTCCCGCAGAACCAGCGGAAGTATCGGCAGTCGCGATGCCATGTCGATGGCCGCAAGGAGGCACGCACATGAGCGCCGTCCTCACGATCTTCAAAAGGGAGCTGCGCAGCTATTTCGCCACGCCGGTCGCCTACGTGTTCATCGTGATCTTCCTGCTGCTGTCCGGCGCGTTCACGTTCTATCTCGGCAATTTCTACGAACGCGGCCAGGCCGACCTGCAGCCGTTCTTCAATTTCCACCCGTGGCTGTACCTGTTCCTGGTGCCGGCGGTGTCGATGCGGTTGTGGGCCGAGGAACGCAAGAGCGGCACGATCGAGCTGCTGCTGACCCTGCCGGTCACGATGTGGCAGGCGGTGTTCGGCAAGTTCCTCGCCGCTTGGGCGTTCATTGCGATCGCGCTGCTGCTGACATTCCCGATCTGGCTGACCGTGAACTACCTCGGCAGTCCGGACAACGGGGTGATTTTTGCCAGCTATCTGGGTTCGCTGCTGATGGCCGGCGCGTTTCTCGCGATCGGTTCGTGCCTCTCGGCGGCGACGCGCAACCAGGTCGTCGCATTCATCCTGACTGTGGTGATCTGCTTCGTGCTGCTGCTCGCGGGCTTCCCGCTGGTGCTTGGCTTCTTCCACGCGCTGGCCCCACAGGGCGTCGTCGATGCGGTCGCGTCGCTGAGTTTCCTGACCCACTTCGGATCGATCAGCAAGGGTGTCATCGACTTGCGCGACCTGATCTATTTCGCGCTGATGATCGGTGTCTGGCTGTATGCGACCGCGGTGGTCATCGACATGAAGAAAGCGGCCTGAGGAGGGACCGGAGAATGACACTCAATCGGAAGGCCCTCACCGGCACCGCGCTGATCGTGCTCGCGGTGCTGTTCGTCGCGGTCATGCTGCTGGTCAACGTCGCATTCCGCGGCGCGCGCCTCGACCTTACCCAGAACCATCTGTACACCTTGTCCGATGGCACGAAGAACATCCTGAAATCGATCGACGAACCGATCAACCTGTACCTGTTCTTTTCCGACAAGGGCACCCAGGACCTGCCGCAGCTGCGCACGTACTTCACCCGTGTGCGCGAAATGCTGCAGGAAATGTCCGCGCGCTCGGGCGGCAAGCTCAAGCTCGAGGTCATCGATCCGTTGCCGTTCTCCGAGGACGAGGACCGCGCGGCCAGCTTCGGCCTGCAGTCGGTACCGGTCTCGGCGGCCGGCGACAAGGTGTTTTTCGGCCTCGCCGGCACCAACTCGACGAACGGGCAAACGGCGATCCCGTTCCTGCAGCCGGACAAGGAAGCGTTCCTCGAGTATGACGTCGCCAAGCTGATCCACGAGCTCGAGACGCCGAAGAAGCCGGTCGTCGGCCTGCTTTCCGATCTGCCGCTTGCCGGCGGATTCGACCCGGCGACGCGACAGCCGCGCGAGCCGTGGGCGATCGACCAGCAGTGGATGCAGTTGTTCGACATGCGCCCGGTCGATGGCAAGACGCTGAAGGTGATCGACAAGGACATCGACGTGCTGGTTGTCGTGCATCCGAAGCAGCTTTCCGACGATGCGCAGTACGCGATCGACCAGTTTGTGCTGCGCGGCGGGCACCTGCTCGCGTTCGTCGACCCGGACGCGGAGCTCGACAGCAGCGGCGCGGATCCCGCCAATCCGATGGCCGGCATGATGGCCGACAAATCCTCGGACCTGCCCAAGCTGTTCAAGGCCTGGGGCATCGACTACGACCCGCACAAGGTCGTGTTGGACCGCGCGCGTGCGTTGCCGGTGAATGTCGCCGAAGGCCAGGCGCCGGTGCGCCATCCGGCGATCCTCGGCCTGACCGCGGCGGATCTCAATCACGACGACGTGCTCACCGCGAATCTCGACAGCATCAATGTCGCCTCGGCGGGTTTCTTCGAGCTGTCCAAGGATGCGAAGGATGAAAAACTGACGCCGCTGATCCAGACCACCTCGGATGCGACCAGCGTGGCCAGCGACCGCCTGCGCATGCTCGCCGATCCAGGCGAGCTGCTCGCCGACTACAAACCGGCCGGTGCGCCGTTCGTGATCGCTGCGCGCCTGACCGGAAAATTCAGGACCGCGTTCCCGGAGCGCAGCGATGCAGGCGCGCTGAAGGAATCGAAGGATGCGAACGGCCAGATCGTGCTGGTCGCCGACACCGACCTGCTCAGCGATCGCATGTGGGTGCAGGTGCGGCCGTTCTTCGGCCAGAACATCATGAACGCGTTCGCGAACAACGGCGACTTCGCGGTCAATGCGCTCGACAACATGGCCGGCTCCAGCGATCTGATCTCGATCCGCGGCCGTGCGACCTCGCAGCGTCCGTTCACGACCGTGGAGGCGCTCAAGCGCGGTGCGGACGAACGCTTCCGCGCGAAGGAGCAGGAGCTGCAGCGTGAGCTTTCCGATACCGAGCGCAAGTTGACCGATCTGCAGAGCGCGAAGGGCAAGGATCAGGCCGCGCAGATCCTGTCGCCGGAACAAAAATCCGAACTCGACAAGTTCCTCAAGCGCAAGCTCGAGATCAGGAAGGAGTTGCGCCAGGTCAAGCGCCAGCTCGATGCCGAGATCGAGTCGCTCGGCACCCGGCTCAAGATCCTCAACATCGTGCTGATGCCGCTGCTGGTCACGCTTGCCGCGCTCGCGTTCGCGTGGTGGCGCAACCAGCGCCGGCGCCAGGCGCAGGGGACACGCGCATGAACCAGAAGACCCTGATCGGCCTCGTGGTCGCTGCATTGATCGCACTGGTCGCCGCGATCGCGCTCAATCATGCGAACAAGCCGCAGAGCGAGGGCAGCGGCGAAGCTTCCGAATATCTCGCCCCCGGATTGCGCGAACACATCAACGACATCAGCAAGGTGGTGGTGACCGGTGCCGGCGACAAGACGCTCGCGACCCTGCAGCGCGGCACGAAGGGCTGGAGTCTCGCGGAGAAGGGCGGCTATGCGGTCGACACCGGCAAGCTGCGCGAATTCCTGCTCAAGCTGAGCGATGCGCAGCTCGTCGAGCGAAAGACCGCGAACAAGGACAAGTACGCGACGCTCGGTGTCGAGGACGTGTCGGCGAAGGATGCGAAAGGCCTGCAGGTCGAACTCGACGGTCTCGCGCAGCCGCTGAAACTGATCGTCGGCGATCCCGACGCGCGCGGCAGTCGTACCTTCGTGCGTCGCGCGGGCGAGGCGCAGAGCTGGCTCGCATCGGGCGCGCTCGGCGTCGAGAAGAACGCAGCCGACTGGCTGAAGAAGGATCTCGCCGACATTGCCGCGAACCGCATCGCGTCGGTGACGATTACGCATGCAGACGGCAGCGCCTTGCGCGTCTACAAGGACGCCGCGGGCGACGCGAACTTCAAGCTTGCCGACATCCCGAAAGGCCGCGAAGCCGGACCGGAATACGGCCTCAATGGTCTCGCCTCGAACCTCGCCGGTCTGCGCTTCGACGACGTGCTGCCGGCGCAGCAGGCCACGTCCGGGGACAAGGCAGCGAAGGCGCGCTATGCGGCATTCGACGGCCTTGTCGTTGACGTGACCGCCTGGCAGAAGGATGGCAAGGACTACGCGCAGTTCGCGGCCTCGCTCGACGCGGCACAGGCCGACAAGGGCATCGCTGCGGAACAGGCCAAGGCCAAGGCCGACTTCGAGGCCGCGACGGCTGCAGCGGCCGCGAAGAAGGAGGCGAACGCTGCCGATGCGCCGATCAAGCCGCTCGCGATCAGCGATCCGTCGCAGGATCGCGACAACCGGCTCGCGACGTTGAACAAAGAAGTCGCCGACCTGAAAGCGCGCTTCGACGGCTGGGTCTACGTGCTGCCCGCATACAAGTACGCGAACATCGACAAGTCGATCGACGATCTGCTGAAGCCGCTCGAAGCGAAGCCCGCCACGAAACCGGTGAGCACGGCCGCACCGAAGTCGGGCAAGTCGGGGTAGGGTGGGCCTTGGCCCACCGGCGTTGACACGCAACGGTGG
>JBIODY010000187.1:0-5186 GCA_044445505.1 Lysobacterales bacterium | reverse complement strand
TCGCGAAAAGCATCGCGGCTGAAGCCGCTCCCACGCATCCTGGGTCAGCGCCAGCGGTTGATCTCGTTGCCCAATGTGCTCGCCGCCGTGCGTGCCGCGTCCGCAAAATCCCCGCCGTTGCTGGCATACAAGATCGCGCGCGACGAGCTGATCATCAGTCCGCTGCCGTCGGCGGTCTTGCCGTTGCGCACCACGGCTTCGACATCGCCGCCCTGCGCGCCGACGCCGGGCACCAGCAGGGGCAGCTCGCCAACCCGGTGGCGCACGTCGGCGAGTTCCCCCGGATAGGTCGCGCCGACGACCAGCGCGCAGTTGCCGTTTGCGTTCCACTCGCGCGCGACGGTTTCGGCGACATGCTGGTACAACTTGCGGCCGCCGACGTCGAGATCCTGCAGGTCGCGCGCGCCGGGATTGGAGGTGCGGCAGAGGATGATCACGCCCTTGTCCGCGCGATCGAGGAACGGCTGTACCGAGTCGCGGCCGAGATACGGGTTCACGGTCACCGCATCGGCGTCGTAGCGGTCGAACGCTTCGCTCGCATAGTGCTGCGCGGTCGAGCCGATGTCGCCGCGCTTGGCGTCGAGGATCACCGGCACGCCGGGGTGCGTTTCATGGATATGCGCGATCAGGCGCCGCAGCGCGTCCTCGGCACCGTGCGCGGCGAAATGCGCGATCTGCGGCTTGAATGCGCAGACCAGATCCGCGGTCGCATCGACGATCGCGCGGCAGAATTCGAAAATCGCATCGGGATTGTCGCGCAGCGCGGCCGGGAACCTCGTCGGTTCCGGATCGAGGCCGACGCAAACCAGCGAGTCGTTGCGCTGCCAGGCTTTTGAAAGCAGTTGCGAAAAAGTCATTTCGTTCCTTCGCGGACGGTACAAGGCAAGAGCGCCCCCTTCCGCCTTCGGCACCTTCCCCCGCTGCGCAGGGGAAGGAACAGCAACGCCCGTCGTACCTCGGCTTTCCCTTCCCCTGCGCAGCGGGCAAGGAACAGCAATGCTCGTCGTGCCTCGGCTTTCCCTTCCCCTGCGCAGCGGGGGAAGGAACAGCAACGCTCGTCATACCTCGGCTTTCCCTTCCCCTGCGCAGCGGGGGAAGGTGGCCGGCAGGCCGGAAGGGGGCGCTCCTCAGCCCTCAGCCCTGAGTCCTCAAGCCAGCTTCTTGTACCTGATCCGGTGTGGCTGCGCCGCCTCGTCGCCGAGGCGGCGCTTCTTGTCTTCCACGTATTCCCTGTAGTTGCCGGGGGAGAACACGACATGCGAATCGCCGTCGAACGCGAGGATATGCGTCGCGATGCGATCGAGGAACCAGCGGTCGTGCGAGATCACGAACGTGTTGCCCGGGAATTCGAGCAACGCATCCTCGAGCGCGCGCAGGGTTTCGATATCCAGATCGTTCGACGGTTCGTCGAGCAGCAGCACGTTGCCGCCCTGCAGCAGGGTCTTGGCCAGATGCAGGCGGCCGCGCTCGCCGCCGGACAGCGTGCCGACCAGTTTCTGCTGGTCCGGGCCGCGGAAGTTGAAGCGCCCGATGTACGCGCGCGACTGGATCTCGATGCCGTTGATGGTCAGGATGTCGGCGCCGCCGGAGACTTCCTGGAACACGTTGTGGTTGCCTTCGAGCTTTTCGCGGCTCTGGTCGACATACGCGATCTTGACCGTCTGTCCGGTCACGATCTCGCCCTGGTCGGGGCTCTCCTGGCCGGTGATCATCTTGAACAGCGTCGATTTGCCGGCGCCGTTCGGACCGATGATGCCGACGATCGCGCCGGGCGGCGCGCTGAAACTGAGCTCGTCGATCAGCAGGCGATCGCCGAAGGACTTGCTGACCCCCTTGAATTCGATCACCGCACTGCCGAGGCGCTCGCCTGGCGGAATGAAGATCTCGTTGGTCTCGTTGCGCTTCTGGTAGTCGACCGACTGCAGTTCCTCGATGCGCGCGAGGCGCGCCTTGCCCTTGCTGCGACCGCCCTTGGCGTTGCTGCGCGCCCACTCGAGCTCGCGCTGGATCGCCTTCTGGCGCGCCTTCTCGCCGGATTCCTCCTGCTTGAGACGTTCGTCCTTCTGTTCCAGCCAGGAGGAGTAATTGCCCTTCCACGGAATGCCGCGGCCACGGTCGAGTTCGAGGATCCACTCGGCCGCGTTGTCGAGGAAGTAGCGGTCATGGGTGACTGCAACCACGGTTCCCGGGAAGTTCTGCAGGAAGTGCTCGAGCCATTCGACCGATTCGGCATCCAGATGGTTGGTCGGCTCGTCGAGCAGCAGCATGTCGGGTTTGCTCAGCAGCAGGCGGCACAACGCGACGCGGCGCTTCTCGCCGCCGGAGAGTTTCCCGACATTCGCATCCCACGGCGGCAGGCGCAGAGCATCGGCGGCGACCTCGAGCTGGCGTTCCAGCGCATGCGCGTCGGTCGCGGAGAGCAGGTTCTCGAGGCGCTGCTGCTCGGCGGCGAGCTTGTCGAAATCCGCGCCTTCCTCGGCATAGGCGGCGTAGATCTCGTCGAGCCGTTGCTGCGCGCCGATGATCTCGCTGACCCCTTCCTCGACGACCTCGCGCACGGTCTTGGCCGGATCGAGCTTCGGTTCCTGTTCGAGAAAACCGATCTTTGTGCCCGGATGCGGACGCGCCTCGCCGACGAACTCGGTGTCGGTGCCGGCCATGATGCGCAGCACGGTCGACTTGCCGGCGCCATTCACGCCGAGCAGGCCGATCTTGGCGCCAGGGTAGAACGACAGCGAGATGTCCTTGATGATCTGGCGTTTCGGCGGAACCACCTTGCTGACGCCGATCATCGTATAGATGTATTGCATGCCTGACTCCGGGCGAGCCGCAAGACGCCGTGGACCGCGTCGCGGTGAATAAACCGTGGGAAAGCCGGACATTATCGCCGATCGCCACTGTCCCGTCATGCTTGATATCCCGGAAGCGATCCCCTTCCGCCTCCGGCACCTTCCCCCGCTGTGCAGGGGAAAGGAAAGCGATTGCCCCAGCCATCGGGTGTTGCTTTCGCCATAACCCTGCGGTTCCTTCCCCTGCGCAGCGGGGGAAGGTCGAAGTCGCCATCTGGCGGCTGAGGGACAGGCCGGAAGGGGGCGCTGTGGCAGCCAACGAGCATTCAGTCTGCGCGCCGACGCGTTACCATTGCAGGCTCCGACTTTGCACAGGCGACGCCATGTTCCCCAAGGATTCGCGCATCGAAGGCTTCGACCCCGAACTCGCCAAGGCGATCGCATCCGAGCGCCAGCGCCAGGAAGACCACGTCGAACTGATCGCGTCGGAAAACTACGCGAGCCCGCGCGTGCTGGAAGCGCAAGGGTCGGTGTTGACCAACAAGTACGCCGAAGGCTATCCGGGCAAGCGCTACTACGGCGGCTGCGAATATGTGGACATCGCCGAGACACTCGCGATCGCACGGGTCAAACAGCTGTTCGATTGCGACTACGCGAACGTGCAGCCGCACTCGGGTTCGCAGGCGAACCAGGCGGTGTACTTCGCACTGCTCAATCCCGGCGACACGATCCTCGGCATGAGCCTCGCTCATGGCGGGCACCTGACCCACGGCGCCAAGGTGAATATCAGCGGCAAGCTGTTCAACGCCGCGGTGCAGTACGGTGTCGACGCGAGCGGCCTGATCGACTACGACGAGGTGCAGCGCCTGGCCAGCGAACACCGGCCGAAGATGCTGATCGGCGGCTTCAGCGCGTATTCCCAGGTGGTGGACTGGGCGCGCATGCGCAAGATCGCCGATTCGGTGGGCGCGCTGTTCTTCGTCGACATGGCGCATGTCGCCGGCCTGGTTGCCGCCGGCGTCTATCCGAGTCCGCTGCCGCATGCGCACGTGGTCACCTCGACCACCCACAAGACCCTGCGCGGCCCGCGCGGCGGCATCGTGCTCGCCAAGGGTGCCGGCGCCGAGATCGAGAAGAAACTGCAGTCGATCGTGTTCCCGGCGCTGCAGGGCGGTCCGCTGATGCATGTGATCGCGGCCAAGGCGGTCGCGTTCAAGGAAGCGCTGGAGCCGGCGTTCAAGTCCTACCAGGCCCAGGTCGTGAAGAACGCGCAGGCGATGGCGAAGACATTCATCGCGCGCGGCTACAAGATCGTCTCCGGCGGCACCGAGAACCACCTGATGCTGGTCGACATGATCGGCAAGGACGTCACCGGCAAGGACGCGGAAGAGGCGCTTGGACTGGCGCACATAACGGTCAACAAGAACGCCGTGCCGAACGATCCGCGCAAACCGTTCGTGACCTCCGGCCTGCGCGTCGGCACGCCGGCGGTGACCACGCGCGGCTATCTCGAACAGGATTGCATCGAGCTGACCCACTGGATCTGCGACGTGCTCGACGCGCCAGCCGATGCCGACGTGATCGCCAAGGTGCGCGCGAAAGTCACGGCGCAGTGCAAGGCGTTTCCGGTATACGGCTGAGAAACCGGCCTCCTGATGCACTGCCCCTTCTGCCAGCACGAAGACACGCGGGTGATCGATTCGCGGGTTTCCGACGACGGTGCGACGATTCGCCGTCGTCGCGAGTGCGAGGCGTGCGGCGAGCGTTTCAACACGTTCGAGACCGCCGAGATCAAGCTGCCGAGCGTGGTCAAGGGCGACGGCCGGCGCGAGCCGTTCGACGAAGGGAAACTGCGCACCGGTTTCATGCGCGCACTGCAGAAGCGCCCGGTCGGCAGCGAGCAGGTCGATACTGCCGTGCGTGCGGTCGTCGAGGACCTGCGCCGCAGCGGCGAGCGCGAAGTGCCGAGCTTGCGCGTCGGCGAACTGGTCATGCGCGAGCTCAAGAAGCTCGACCATGTCGCGTATGTGCGCTTCGCCTCGGTCTATCGCAGCTTCGAGGATGTGCAGGCGTTCCGCGAGGAAATCGAGCGCCTGGAGCGCGACATTCCCGCGATCGAGGGCCTGCAGCTGCCGCTGCTCGGGGACACGGTTCCGCGCAGGAAAAAGGGGTCAGAGTCATTTTTCGGCGAGTCAGGGGGCAAGCCGAAAGCGTCTTCGGAAAAATGACTCTGACCCCTTTTTCCTCCCACGACCACGCGCTGATGGCGCGCGCGTTGCGTCTCGCCGAACGTGGCCTGTACACCGCGCAACCGAATCCGCGCGTCGGCTGCGTGATCGCGCACGCGGGCGAGATCGTCGGCGAGGGCTGGCATCGCCGCGCAGGCGAACCGCACGC
>JBIODY010000186.1:0-5240 GCA_044445505.1 Lysobacterales bacterium | reverse complement strand
TGCCGGCACCGCGTACGCAGCGGTCGACAACCACCGCCAGGACGACTTCCGCCCGCGCATCCTGCGCACCCACGACTACGGCAGGACCTGGAGCGCGATCACGAATGGCCTTCCGGATGGCCATTTCGTCAGCGTCGTTCGTGCCGACCCGGTGCGGCGCGGCCTGCTGTATGCCGGCACCGATGTCGGTGCGTATGTCTCGTTCGACGACGGTGCGCGCTGGCAACCGCTGCAGCGCAATCTGCCGGTCGCCTGGGTGCGCGATCTGCTCGTGCACGGCAACGACCTGATCGCGGCGACGCAGGGGCGCGCGATCTGGGTGCTCGACGACCTGAGCCCGCTGCGCCAGCTCGACGCGAAAACCGCGAATGCGGGGGCGCACCTCTTTGCACCCGCACCGGCTTACCGCGTGCGCAACGACCAGAACAAGGACACGCCGCCGCCGGCTGAAACCGCGCTTGGCAGGAATCCTCCCGACGGCGCGATAATCGACTATTCACTGGCGCATGCCGCGAAGCGGATTACACTCGACATCCGCGATGGCGCCGGCCACAGCGTGCGCCGCTTCGACAGCAATGACACCGCAACGGAGCCGCTCGCCGAAGCGTATTTCGCCGCGGACTGGCTCATGCCGGCACCGAAGCTGGCGACCGCTGCCGGCGCGCACCGCTTCGTGTGGAACCTGCGCGCGCCACGGCCAAAAGCCGCGCAGTACGGCTACTCGATCGCCGCGGTGCTCGGCGACGCTACGCCGGTCGTTCCGCGCGGCCCGCTGGTACTGCCCGGCGATTACCAGGCCGTGCTGACCGTTGACGGCAAGGAGTTCCGCCAACCGCTCGTCGTCAAGCCCGATCCGCGCGTGCAGGTTTCACGCGCGGACCTCGAACTGGCGGCGCAGTTGTCGCAAGCGATCGAAACCGAACTCGCGCGCGTCTGGCAGGCTCACGGTGAGGTCGATGCGGTGCACAAGCAACTCGACACGCTGACCAAGGCCGGCAGCGCCGCTGCACAATCGCCGACGAGGGAAGCCATCGCCGCATTCGCCGCCAAGCTCGAGCCGCTGCGCAGCGGCAAGGGCGAGTCCGCCCCGAACCTCGGCGCGATCGACGAAGCGTTGGCCTCGCTCGCGACCGACATCGAAGGTGCCGACCGTGCGCCGACCGCGCCGCAGGAACAGATGCTCGTCGACTACCGCGGACGCCTCGATCGCGCGCTGGCGCAATGGCAGCTGCTGCGCGAGCATGAACTCGTCGCGCTCGACGTGCAGTTGAAGCAAGCGGGGCTTGCGCAAGTCAGCGTGCCTGCGGCAGCCCGGATCAAGGTCGATGGCGCGGCGGAATCGGCGGACCTGCCGTAGCGCGTCCGGCAGTCGCTGCCGGGTGGCCACGACCCGGCAGCGCGGCACTCATCCGGAATGCCATGTCGAAATCAAGGGTTCCCATTCGTCGCTGAGATGAACCACCCACTCACGCCGGAGTACCGACATGTCGTCCAGGAATCCCGTTACGCAGAACATGCTTCGATTGGCCCTGCCGCTTGCGCTCGTTGCAGGAAGCGCCACGGCGGCACCGGTCAGCTACACCATCGACCCCGACCACACCTATCCGAGCTTCGAGGCGGACCATTTCGGCGGCCTGTCGACCTGGCGCGGCAAGTTCAACCACAGCAGCGGCACGGTCACGCTCGACAAGGCAGCCGGCCGCGGCAACGTCGAGGTCAACGTCGACATGGCCAGCGCCGACTTCGGTCAGGACAAGCTGAACGAGATTGCGCAGGGCCACGATCTTTTCGAGACCGCGAAGTATCCGCGCGCGACCTACAAAGGCACGCTCGAAGGCTTCCACGCCGGCGTGCCGGGTCGCGTCGCCGGCGAACTGACTCTGCACGGCGTAACAAAGCCGCTGGAGCTCAAGATCGACTCGTTCAAGTGCATGCCGGACCCGATGCTGAAACGCGAACGTTGCGGCGCCGATGCGCTGGCCACGTTCAATCGGGACGATTTCGGCATGGCGTCCGGCAAGGACTACGGTTTCAAGATGGGCGTGACGCTGCGCATCCAGGTCGAAGCGATCGCCGATCCGGTTGCGGCAACGGACAAGCCGCAGGCAAACCGCGCGCATCGCTGATCGGGCGGCGCGCAATGGCCTGTCGAGTTCGTTGATCCGCAGACTCCCGCACGCGCCACGGCGCGCTCGCATTCGCCAGTTCGCCGGCAAAGCCGTACGATCCACCTGGCACAGGCAACCGGCGGATCGGCGCATGGCGCACAAGGTGACGTTCAATCTCCCCCGGCGCGAACTCGGCCGTGAAGACATCGAGTTCGTGGTCAGGAAAGACGACAAGCGCTTCGGAACGCTGCTCATCTCCAAGGGCGCCGTCGAGTGGCGCGCGACCAACAAGCAGTATCACCGCAAGATCAGCTGGGATCTGTTCGACCAGCTGATGCGCAAGGTCGGCAAGCGGGTCTGAGCCGGGGTTACGCCGCGCGCGAGGCCCGCTTGCGGTCGCTCTCGGTCAGGTGCTTCTTGCGCAGGCGGATCGCCTTCGGCGTGACTTCGACGAGTTCGTCTTCCTCGATGAACTCCAGCGCCTGTTCCAGCGACATCTTGATCGGCGGCGTGAGCTGCACGGTCTCGTCCTTGCCGGCGGCGCGGATGTTGGTCATCTGCTTGGCGCGCAGCGCGTTGACGGTGAGGTCATTGTCCTTGGCATGGATGCCGACGAGTTGCCCTTCGTAGATCTGGTCGCCTTCGCTGACCAGCAGACGTCCGCGTTCCTGCATTGCGACCAGCGCGTAGGCGGGCGACGGACCTTGCCCGTTCGAGATCATCACGCCGTTCTGGCGCTTCGCGATCGCGCCTTCGGACTTCGGTCCGTAGTGGTCGAACACATGGAACAGCAGGCCGGTGCCGGCGGTGATGGTGCGGAACTCGGTCTGGAATCCGATCAGGCCGCGCGCCGGGATCATGTAGTCCAGACGCACGCGACCCTTGCCGTCCGGTTCCATGCCGGTGAGCTGGCCGCGGCGCATGCCAAGGCGTTCCATCACGCCGCCCTGGTACTGCTCTTCCATGTCGACGACGAGCTGCTCGATCGGCTCGCTGAGCACGCCATCGATGTCCTTGATGATGACTTCCGCGCGCGACACCGCCAGTTCATAGCCTTCGCGGCGCATGGTCTCGATCAGCACCGACAGATGCAGCTCGCCGCGGCCGGACACCTTGAACTTGTCCGGGTCCTCGGTTTCCTCGGCCTTCATCGCCACGTTGTGCAGCGTCTCGCGCATCAGGCGCTCGCGGATCTGGCGCGAGGTCAGGAACTTGCCGCCGCTGTGTTCCTTGGTGCCGGCGAATGGCGAGTTGTTGACCTGGAAGGTCATGCTGATGGTCGGTTCGTCGACGTGCAGCACCGGCAGCTGTTCCGGCGCTTCCGGCGCGCAGATCGTGTCGGAGATGCCGAGACCTTCGATGCCGTTGATCGCGATGATGTCGCCGGCTTCCGCTTCCGCGACTTCGCGGCGTTCGAGCCCCATGAAACCGAGCACCTGCAGCACTTTCGCGTTGCGCTTCCTGCCTTCGCGATCGACGACCGCGACCTGCATGTTGGTGCGCACCTTGCCGCGCTGGATGCGGCCGATGCCGATCAGGCCGACATAGTTGCTGTAGTCGAGCTGGCTGATGCGCATCTGGAACGGGCCGTCCGGATCGACCTGCGGCGGCGACACGTGTTTCATGATCGCTTCGTACAGCGGGGTCATGTCGCCGGAGCGCACATCCGGATCGAGGCCGGCATAACCATGCAGCGCCGAGGCATACACGACCGGGAAATCGAGTTGTTCGTCGGTCGCGCCGAGACGGTCGAACAGGTCGAAGGTCTGGTTCAGCACCCAATCCGGACGCGCGCCGGGGCGATCGACCTTGTTGATCACGACGATCGGCTTGAAGCCCATCTGGAACGCCTTCTGGGTCACGAAGCGCGTCTGCGGCATCGGCCCGTCCATCGCGTCGACCAGGATCAGCACCGTGTCGACCATCGACAGCACGCGCTCGACTTCGCCGCCGAAGTCGGCGTGGCCCGGCGTGTCGACGATGTTGATGCGATTGCCGTTCCAGGTGATCGCGGTGTTCTTGGAAAGGATCGTGATGCCGCGTTCCTTTTCCTGGTCGTTCGAGTCCATCACGCGCTCGGCGAGCACGGTGCGTTCGCTGAACGTGCCCGACTGTTTCAGGAGGCAATCGACCAGCGTGGTCTTGCCGTGGTCGACGTGGGCGACGATGGCGATATTGCGGAGTTTTTCGACGGACATGCGGATAACCTGCGGCCGGCGGTGCGGGGCCGGGAAAGGGAAGGGCAGCGATGCGCCCAGCCGAACATTATAGCGTTATCCGGCTGCAAACGTCATGCCGGCAGATCGTGCCGGCAGGAATTCGGAACCGCAGATCGGGTAGGCTTCGCATCCCCAATCCGATCCCTCCTCCGGAGTTCCGATGTCGACCCTCCCCGAATTGATCGCCGAGATCGCCACCTCGCGCGGCACGGTCCACCTGCACCTGTTCGCAGAACAGACCCCGATGACCGTCGCGAGCTTCGTCAACCTCGCCCGGCGCGGCTATTACAACGGCCTGAACTTCCATCGGGTGATCCCGGATTTCATGGTCCAGGGTGGTTGCCCGCACGGCAGCGGCACCGGCGGCCCGGGCTACAAGTTCGGCGACGAGATCGTCGCGGGTCTCAGGCACGATCGCGGCGGCATCCTGTCCATGGCGAATGCCGGGCCCGGCACCAACGGCAGTCAGTTCTTCATCACCCATGGCGCGACGCCGTGGCTGGACGGCAAGCACACGGTATTCGGCGTGGTCGTGGATGCAGCCGACAAGGCGGCGGTCGACAAGATCGGCAACGGCGACAGGATCGAATCGATCACGATCAAGGGCGATGCCGGGCCGCTGCTGGCGCAAGAGAAGGCGCATGTCGACCAATGGAATGCGGCTCTCGACGCGGCAGGATTCAAGGCGCGCTGAGCGGCCTGTGGGAGCGGCTTCAGCCGCGATGCTCTTGTCGGCAACCGGAGCAGGAGCGTCGCGACTGAAGTCGCTCCCACCCGTCGCGGCGGCGGCATCCAGATCCTTCAATGCCGCCTTGAACTCGTAGCGGGCGTACAGCTCGCGCAACTGCGCGGTGTCGGCGTCGCGCTGGGCCAGATCGGTCGGCCCGAACTCCAGCGGCACGTCGGTCTTGAT
>JBIODY010000185.1:0-5273 GCA_044445505.1 Lysobacterales bacterium | reverse complement strand
GATGCTGCTGATCCACGTCAAGGCGCGTTTCCTGCTGCCGATGATTCCGTTCCTGTGCGGGTTCGGCGCGAGTTTCCTGGTTGCGCTGCGCAGACGCTGCGACGCGATTCCCGATCGTGCGAGCGCGAGCGCGATCGTGCTCGCGCCGCTGCGGCTTGCGGTGGGCGCGGCCCTCGCTGTGCTGCTGCTGTTCCTCGCATTCGCGGGGCCGGCGCTGGATCACCTCTGCGCGGGTTGAAGCAGCTAGGGAAGAATCGAAGCGTCGATGATTCCCTTCCCTTGCGAGGCGCGGGAAGGTGCCGAAGGCGATGCGGCGCTCTCGATCATTGGCTTTTCCGCGCGCAAAGCCCCCTTCAGCCGTTCGGGCAGCTTCCCCGCTGCGCGCGGGAAGCGAAAGCATGATTTCACAACCTCCGGGCGGGGACGAATCCGGTATCCTCGCGAGTCGCCACATCTGCTCGCCCGCATGCATCAGCACCTGATCGAATTGATACTTTTCAGCACCTACGCGGAACTGCGCGCCGAGGCCGCGCGCAGCTATCTGGGTCTGGTCTGGTGGGTGCTCGAGCCGGCGATGATGATGGGCGCATTCTGGCTCGTGTTCGATGTGATCCTGAAAAGCGGCGGCGCGGACTACGTGCCGTTCCTGCTGATCGGCATGACGCTCTGGCAATGGATGAAATCGTGCATCACGCACGGCGGATACGCGATCTGGAGCAGCCTGCCGATGGTGCGCCAGGTGCGTCTGCCGCCACTGGTGTTTCCACTCATCGCGATGCTCTCTGACACGGTCAAGTTCCTGTGCATCTTCGTGCTGCTGGTGGCGATCCTGTGGGCGATGGGCTATCCGCCGAACGCCGCGTACTGGGCGCTGCCGATCCTGTTCCTCGCGATCTTCCTCGCCGCCGCCGGCGCCGGTTTCATCGTCGCCGCGCTGGTGCCGCTGGTGCCGGACCTGCGCTTCGTGATCGAGCAGGTGCTGCTGGTCGTGATGTTCCTGTCCGGAGTGATCTTTCCGCTGGACAAGGTGCCGCCGCAATTGAAATGGCTGATGGCGCTGAATCCGGTCGCAGTGGTCATGGACGATGCGCGCGGCATCCTGATGCACGGCCGGTTGCCGAACTGGGTCGGCCTCGGCAAGGTCGGTGCGATCTCGATTCTTGCGTGCGCGATCGGTGCCCTGGTCGTGCGCCGGCTCGCGCCGCGCTTCCCGAAACTGGCAACCTGACATGGGCGAGGTCCTGATCGAACTCGAGCACGTCGGCGTCGCGTTCCACGCCCAGCGCAGCATCGCCGGCAGGCGCTACTGGGCACTGCAGGACGTGAACCTGCAGTTGCGCCGCGGGGAACGCCTCGGCGTGATCGGCCGCAACGGCGCCGGCAAAAGCACCCTGTTGCGCGTGATCGCCGGCATCCTGGTGCCGGATCGCGGCCGGGTGCGGCGCGCGCCGGTGTCGTGCCAGTTGCTTTCGCTCGCGCTCGGTTTCGTACCGCATCTGTCCGGTCGCGACAATGCGGTCCTGTCCGGCTTGATGCTCGGTCTGCGACGGCGCGAGATCATTGCGCGATTGCCGGCGATCCGTGAATTCTCGGAGATCGGCGATTTCTTCGAACAACCGATCGCGACCTATTCAGCCGGCATGAACATGCGTCTCGCGTTCTCGGTTGCGATCCAGGTCGAGCCGGACGTGCTGCTGATCGACGAGGTGCTCAGCGTCGGCGACAGCGGGTTCCAGCAGAAATCCGCTGCCGCGATGCGCGCGCGCATGGGCGAGGGGCACACCGTCGTGCTGGTCAGCCACGACGAGCAGCAGATCGCCGAGCGTTGCGATCGCGTGCTCTGGGTCGAGCATGGCAGGAGTGTGCTCGACGGCGACCGCGATACGGTGTTTGCGGCCTATCACCGCGATCTGCACCTGCCCGCGAGCGCGGCATGAACGAATTCGACACACCGGGCGTCGCCGCGCTGGCCGCGCGCCTCGGGCTGACAGCGCAGGCGTTGCTCGCGCTGGCCGGGCGCATCGTGGCCACGCCTGGGGCAGCATTCGATGCGCGGCGCCTCGATGCGGAGCTCGCACGGCTGCGCATCGCCGGGGACGCGGCGCATGCTGCCGCCGAACTGGCGCTGCTCGGCTACCAGGCTTACGCGCTCGACGACGTCGATCGAGCACTTCAGATCGTCTGGTCGGAACCGCGCGCCGAGGGAACCTGAGTGACCTGCAACGCTGATTTCGCAAGCGGCTCGCCCGGCCTCGCGGCGCCGGACTTGCCCCCCACTCAGCCCATGGTTTCCGCCATGGGCTTCGCTCCGGGCCTGCGCCCGGCACCACGATCCCTTCGCGATCCATCTTCCAGATGAGCGTTGCAGGCCGCTCGCGCGGCGCCGCCCTGATCGTGCTCGCCTGGAACCAGTGGCCGCTGACCCGGCGCTGCCTCGACTCGCTGCTCGCGAGCGAGCTCGACGCGGCCGAGGTGATCGTGGTCGACAACGGCAGCAGCGACGAGACGCGCGCGGAACTCGCCGCGTACGCGGACCGCGTGCGCATCGTCGCGCTGGCGGAGAATCTCGGCTTCGTGCGCGGCATGAACGCCGGCATCGCCGCCGCATGCGCGGACGACGACGTGGTGCTGCTCAACAACGATCTCGTGTTCAATCAGGTCGATTGGCTCAACCGGTTGCGCGATGCCGCGTATGCCGCGCCCGAACACGGCGTCGTCGGCTGCCGCCTGCTCGGACCGCAGCCGGAAGGCCGCGTCTACCACCTCGGCGGTTTCATCGAGGCCGACGAGCTGTGGGGCCAGCAGACCGAATCCGGGGTGGTCGAGCGCGAAGTCGCGCAATTCAGCCGTACCCGCCGCGTACAGGGCATCGCGTTCGCGCTGGCCTATCTGCGTCGCGACTGCATGGAACGGATCGGCACGCTCGACACGGCATTCCACAGCTATTTCGAGGATACCGACTACTGCCTGCGCGCGGGCGACGCCGGTATCGCCAGCGTGATTGCCGGCGCAGTCACCCTGCGCCACGACCAGCATGGTTCGACCCAGGACGATGGCGGATTCCGCCAGCGCCTGTGGAACGCCAGCCGCGCGACGTTCGCAACACGCTGGCAGGCGCGGTTGCGTGCGGCGTACCGCGGCAATGTGCTCTGGCAGGGTACGACGCGGTCGCCGTACGCGTATGCGCAACTGACGCGCAGCGTGCTGCGCCGGCTCGATGCGCGCGGATTGCGCATGGCCTTTGCGCCGGTCGAGGACGAGGTCGCCGACGCGCAGGATTTCCGCGTCGAACTCGCGGCGCGGCGACGCTGGCCGCCGCCGACCGATGCGGCCGTCATCTGCGCACCCGGGAACCATTTCGCCGCGGCACGCGGGCGCTATCGGCTCGGTCTCGGTTTCGGCGAATGGCAGCGCGTACCGCCGGCGTGGGTCGCGGCCGCGAATACCCTCGACGGTCTGCTGGTGCCGGACGCATTCCAGCGCGATGCATTTCTCGAGGCGGGCGTGCGCGTGCCGATCGGGCTGCTGCCGCTCGGCGTCGATCGCGACTACTGCCACGTGCGGGTGCCGGCGCCGCGTCAGCTGCGTGGCGATTTCGTGTTTCTCGGCGTCGTCGAGGACCTCGCGCGCGACGCGCCCGAGGTGCTGGTCGCGGCTTTCCGGCGCGCGTTCGCCGCCGGCGAGCCGGTCGAGCTGCTGATCCATGTGCGCCCCGCTGCGGATGCCGCGGCGATATCCGCGCTGCTGATGCCGCTGCTCGCGGCGCCGGGCTCGCGCGTGCGCGTGCTCGATGGTTGGGCGTTCCCGTGGCACCAGCGCGCGCAATTGCTGAGCGCGGCCGATGCGTATGTCAGCGTGCGCCGTGGCGGCGGCTGGGATCCACTGGCCTTCGAGGCGGTCGCCTGCGGCCGCGTCCTGATCGCCGGCGCATTCGGCAGCCAAGCCGAACTGGCGCGCACGCACGGGTTCCCGGTCGCGATCGCGCGCATCGATGACGCGCCGGGGCCGGACAGGCTGCGCTGGACCGAGCCGGATGCCGATGCGTTCGCGGCACAGTTGCGGCAGGTGTTCGATGCACGCGTCGAACTCGTCGCGGCTGCCCGCGCACGCGGCGACAGGTTCGGCGCCGCACACGATATCGACGCCACCGCGGATGCGCTGGTCGAGAGGCTCGCCGATGGCGGCACGCTCGCGGCCGCGCGTCCGACGCCGGCGCCGCATCGGCCCGCGCAACTCGTGCGCCCGGCCAGCGGCCAGGTCGTCGTGCTCGGCATGCACCGTTCCGGCACCTCGAGCGTCGCCGGATTGCTCGCGCGCATGGGCGCCTGGGCGGGTCCCGAGAGCGAGCTGCTGCAAGGTCCGGACAACCCGAAAGGCCACTACGAATCGGCTCGCCTGCATCTGGCCTGCGTGCGCCGGCTCGCCGCCGCCGGTGGCGACTGGAAGCATCCGCCAAGCGACGCACCGCCAGCCGCGATCGACGCGTTCCGGCGCGAGGCCGGTGCGTTGATCGATACGCTCGATGCGCGCCGGCCCTGGCTGATCAAGGAGCCGCGGCTGTGCCTCGTCGCGCGCGAATTGCTGCCGTTGCTGACGCGGCCGGTGTTCGTGCACGTGGTGCGCGATCCGTGCGCGGTCGCCGCTTCGCTGGCCGCGCGTGACGGCCTGTCGCGTCGCGATGCGTTCGCGCTTTGGGAAACCTATACGCGCGCCGCGTTCGAGATGAGCCGCGGCTGGCCGCGCCTGATCGTCGACTACGCCGGACTGCTGGCAGATCCGGTCGCTGCAGCCCGGGAACTGCACGGGCAATTGTGCGCGTTCGGCATCGAAGGGTTGACCGCCCCGGATGCGGCGACCGTGCGCGACTGGATCGACGTGCCGTCCGCGCCCGTGCGCGCGATGGGTGACGATGAGCCGGGCGCCGCGCAGCGCGCGCTATGGGACGCGATCGTCGATCGCAGCATCCTCGGCGCCGATCCGGCGGCGGCAACACCGATGCCTCGGCGCGCGGGCGGCGCCTGACCGATGTTCGCGCTCCTGCGCAATCGCCTGCGCGCGCGCCCGGAACTGCGCGCGCCGCTGCGTTCGGCCGAGTGGAACGGCGATCGCCTGATTCTTGGCTTCGAGACCGGTTGCAGCGGCGAGATCGCGCTCGATCTGGATGGGGCGTTTTTTTCCGCAACGCGCATCGACAACACATCGCGGGCGCGGTTCGAATTCGGGTTCGCGCCATCGGCGCAAGCAGCGTTCGATGCGATGCCGCGGCTCGGTCG
>JBIODY010000184.1:0-5290 GCA_044445505.1 Lysobacterales bacterium | reverse complement strand
GATGCCGTCCTCCGGCGACTCCGCGAGCGGGTCATGTTCGACCTTCGGCAGCAGGGCTTCCAGCGCGGCCAGCAACGGCGTCATGCCGCGGCCGTGCGCAGCCGAGGTCGGCAATACCGAGGCGACCCCGAGCGCGGCGAATTCCGCCAGCGCGGCATGCTCCTCGAGCCCGTCGACCTTGTTGACGATCAGCAACAACGGTTTGGCCGAGCGGCGCAAGCGATCGAGGATCGCGCGATCGGTCGGCAGCAGGCCGTCGCGTGCGTCGACGGTCAGCAACACGACGTCGGCTTCCTCGATCGCGAACTCGGCCTGGCGCGCGGTCTGGCTCTCGATGCCCTCGGCGTGTTCGACGAAGCCGCCGGTATCGACGATCACGAACGGCGCCGCGGCGAGGCGGCACACGCCGTAGTGGCGATCGCGGGTGACGCCCGGCAAGTCGTGCACCAGCGCATCGCGCGTGCGCGTCAGCACGTTGAACAACGTGGACTTGCCGACGTTCGGGCGCCCGACCAGGGCAACTACGGGAAGCATCGCGGGCTCCGAAACGGATTCTTCTATGCCTTCGCCGCACCGGTGCGGGGAGACGGTGTCGAAGGCGGATGAGGGAATGAGGGATGCACCGCGCAGCGGCGCGTGCCCGCCTCACCCCGACCCTCTCCCGCCGGGGAGAGGGGGAAAAGCGCGCTACCGTGCGCGATAGGCGCCGATATGTCCCTTGACGTCCTCGATGTAGAGCAGGTCGCCGACGACCAGCGGCGCACCCTCGATCGCCTTGCGGCTGAGGCGCTCGCGCGCGGCGAACTTGCCGTCGGCGAGGGTCAGCCAGTGCACGTAGCCTTCGCTGTCGCCGACCGCGACGTACTTGTCCTGGATCGCCGGCGCACTCAGCAGACGATATTTCAATTGGTCCTGCTTCCACAGGTTGACCCCGGTCTCGCGATCGAAGGCCCAGATGTTGCCGTCGGCATCGACGATGACCACACTGTTGCCGCTCACCGCTGCGCCGACATAGCTCGACAGGTCGCGCTGCCAGAGCGGGCGGCCGCTGTCGGACGCGAGCGCCGCAACCTGGCCGCGGTAGCCGGCCGCATACAGCGTGCCGCCGTCGGAAACGATGTTGCCATCGACATCGGCCAGGCGCTCGACTTCGGTGCGGCCTTCGCCGGTCGAGAGTGCCTGCGCCCACTGCTCGTTGCCATCGTCCAGGCGCACGGCAACGACTTTGCCGTTGTCGAAGCCGTCGTACACGATGCCATTCGCAATCAGCGGCGCGGAGTTGCCGCGCAGGCTGAGTGCCGGCACCGGCTGATCGAAGATCCATTTGCGGCTGCCGTCGTTGGCGGCGAGGCCGACCAGGTGGCCGTCATTCGTGCGCACCACGACGACGCCGTCGCCAATCGCAGGTGGCGCAATCACTTCGGACGTGAGCTGGGCGTGCCAGCGTTCCGCGCCATCCTGGGTCGACAACGCGTAGACCTGGCCGTCGAGGCCGCCGACGACGACGAGGTCGCCCTGCGCGGTCGGGCCGCCCGACCAGCGCAGCGAGTTGTCGCCGCGCCGCCAGATGCGCCAGCCATGTCCGCGCTTGCCCAGATGCACCTGCCACAGCGTGTGGCCGCTGGCCGCATCGATCGCCTCGACCGTGCCATCCACGCTGGCCGCGTACAGGCGGCCGTCCGCGCTGCCCGGCGCAAGACGTGCTCCGGACATGCCCGCGCCCTTGCCGACGCCTTCGCTCCAGACATGTTCGATGCGCGCGGTCGGCGCGAACTCGGTGAGCGGAGTCGGTGGCTGGACGTTGTCTTTCTTGCCGAGACTCTTCAGCCAGGTGCAGCCGCCGAGTGCGATGCTGAGCGCGGCGAGGATCAGGAGGGAGCGTTTCATGAGCCGGGTTTCTCCTTGGCCGGCGCCGCCGGCGGCGCGGACTGGGGCGCCGGCGCGGCCGCGAGATCGTCGAGTTTCATCTGCGCGAGATTGCGGTCCGGCGCCTGCGCATCGAGATGCTCGAGCGCGCCCTGGTAGGCGCTGCGCGCGGCATCGATGTGCCCGAGCTTGACCTGCGCGTCGCCGCGAATTTCGCCGGCGAGCGAAGGAAAGCTCTCCTTCGGCACGCCATCGACAAGCTTGAGCGCACCATCGGCATCGCCCTGGGCCAGTTTGACGCGCGCAAGGCGCAGCGTGACCAGCGACTTCAAGCCGGCAACCCCGGCATGCTGCTGCGCCCACTCGAGCGCGACGGCCGCCGCGGGGAGATCGCCCTTGCGGCTGGCCGCATCGGCCTGATGCATCGCCGCCAGGACTGCATAGGCGGTGTCCGGAAAGTCCTTGCGCACGGCTTGTGCGACCTTGGCGGCCTCGTCGGCATGACTGGCCTCGACCGCATCGGTCAGCGCCTGATACTGCGCCGCAGCTTCTGCCGTGTGGCGTGCGCGGTGGGTCTTCCACTGCTGCCAGCCGAAAATCAGCACCAGGCCGAGCGCGACGCCAATCGCCATCGACAGCGCGTTCTCGCGCAACCATTTCTGGACCAGTTCACCTTGCTCGTGTTCGTCGAGAACGTCGAAAGCCATGCATTCACCTGGGAAACGCGGTTGGATGGAAAACTTGGATGGAAAACCTGGAGGTACGCCCTGCTTCGATCGGCCGGAATGCGACGCCGCGGTATCCGGTTCCGGACCAGAGGTGGCCGTGCTTGCCGGCACTCCGAAAGCACATAACCGCCGCGTGCGGCGGTCGGCAGACAGACTAGGTTAGCAGGAAACCGCGACGGCGCGATCCGCTCGCGCGGTCGCGCTGCGGAACAGTTCAGCCACGGCTACTGCTCGGCGCGCCTGACGCTCGCGCCCGGTGCTCCGAACAAGGTCAGGTGCGCGACGTTGCCGCGCTGGAACTGACCGAGGTCGATCAGGTTGCCATCCGTACGCAGTTCCGCACCCTGCACATTGCCGAGGCGGACCGACAACGGCCCATCGCTGCGATAACTGTGCTCGCTGCCCGCCGCAAGGATGCCGTATTCGAGCTTGCGTCCATCCTGCGCGGTGATCTCGACCCAGCTTTGCTGGGCGAGCTTGAGGCCCAGGGTGTGCGCTCCCACGCCGCTGCCGTCCGCGGCGGCATTCGGCGCCGAAACCGGAATCTGCGCAGAACTCGGTATGGCGGGAAACGGCGCCATGGAAGCGATGACCGGACCCTGATCGCGCGCAGCAGGCGTCGCGGGAGGCGTCGACGCGGTGTTCGCCGGCGTCGGAGCGGAGACGTTTTCCGCAACGCTGCCCGTCGCGGGTTGCGCGGATACCGCGCCTGATGCCGTTTCGTGCGGCGTGGTAACAGCCGCCGGCGGATCGAGCGGTGTCGTGCGCGCGAGATTCTGCTCGAGGCCGCCATGGGTCGCGAGCCACACGGCGGGCACCACGATGATCGCAGTCAGCACCAGATAGGTCGCGCTGACCGAATAGCGGTCGAACAGATAACGCGAACGCGAAATCGTGCCGGTCGCGACCAACGGAGCCGCCTCCGTATGCACGGCGGCGACCCGCATCGCCTGCTCGACCGGAACGCCGACCAGACGCGCGTAGCTGCCGAGGTAGCCGCGCAGGAATACGCCCTGGGTCAGTCCCTCGTAGTCGTCGCTCTCGAGTCGGGCGATCAGCTTGGCCGGCAGTTTCAGCCGCGCGGCGACGTCGGTTTGGCTCCAGCCGTGCCGTTCGCGCGCCGCGACCAAGCGCTGCCCGAGCGGTGGGCTGGCACGATCGCACAATTCAAACGTCGCGGCGCTGTGGGTGCCCGGCGCGTCATCAGGTTGCTTGTTCACTTCGCTGGCCTCTTCGGCTCTCATTGCGTGAATTCCCCTGGACAGTGGCAGTGCCAACTGGCAGCCATCGCCCGCTTCTGTCGGGCCTGCTGCGCACGCGTCAGACATGCATTCTGTCGCGATCGCCGGCCCCACCCCTGTCATCGTCCCGGCGCGATCCTCTTGCCGGCTCCCATTCGTGTTCATCGCTAACCCTGAGCGTTCAGCGAGCGCGCCTGCTCGGATTCCGGAAAACCCCGCAGCAGACGATGGGTGTAGTCGCGCGCCGCATTGCCGTTGCCCAGCTTGAGTTCGATGTTGCGCCCGAGCATCAGCGCTTCGGCACGCGGTTGTGCCAGCGACTCGAAACGCTGCATGAACGCGCGCGCCTTGAAGTACTCGCCGCTCTGGTACAACGCCGAGGCCAGTTGCAACAGGGTCTCGCTGTCGTTCGGGTTCCGGTCCAGCGCCAGGCGCAGGGTCTTTTCCGCTTCATCGCGCTTGCCGGCTTTCAGCAGGCAGGTACCGGAATTGCTCAACGCGACGGCCGGCGTCTTGTAGAACGGGTCCGCGATCGCGCGCTCGAAATAGCCCTGCGCCTGGTCGTAGTGACCTTGCCGGCACAGGAACCAGCCGTAGTTGTTGAGCTCGTTGCCGCCTTTCGGTTTCAGTTCCGCAGCGCGCCGATAGTGTTCCTCGGCCTTGACCGGATCGTTGATCGCCTCGTACAGCACCGCGATCACGGTGTGGGCATCGACATAATTGGGATCGAACTCGAGCGCCTTGTTCAACTTCTCCAGCGCGATTTCGAGCTTGCCCTGGCGCAGGTATTGCTGACCGAGGTCGGTATGCACGCGCGCCGCTTCCTGACGTTGCGTCGCTGCATCCTCTTTCTTCACCGTGCCGGTCGGACCCACGGCGCAACCGGCCAGGGCCAGCGCCGACACGCCCATCGCGATCGACAGCAACACGCGCTCAAGCCGCATTGGAGATGTCCTGTTCGAGCTTGCGACGGAATTCCGCCTGGCGCCGCGTGCGGTCGATGACCTGGCCCTTGAGCTGACCGCAGGCCGCGTCGATGTCATCGCCGCGTGTGCGCCGAACCATGGTCAGCACATCCGCGTCGAGCAGGATCTTCTGGAATGCGCGGATCACGGAATCGTCGGAACGCGTGTAACGCGTGCCGTGGAACGGGTTGAACGGAATCAGGTTGACTTTGGCCGGCAGCCTGCGCATCAGCTTGATCAGCTG
Organism: Lysobacterales bacterium; assembly: GCA_044445505.1. Taxonomy (GTDB): domain Bacteria; phylum Pseudomonadota; class Gammaproteobacteria; order Xanthomonadales; family Rhodanobacteraceae; genus Dokdonella_A. Next base: position 246 of record JBIODY010000184.1, on the reverse strand, counting down.
GCGCGCATGTTCCGGTTTGTCGTTGACGTCCTTCAACATCGTGTATTCGAACGTGATCGTCGTGCGCGGCCGACGCGCCGCGAAACGCGCGCACGCGTCGAGCAATTCGGTGATCGGGTATTTTCTGTTGAGCGGCACAAGTTCCGAGCGCAGTTCGTCGTTCGGCGCATGCAGCGAAACCGCGAGCGAGACATCGGCGATTTCGCCCAGCTTGTCGATCATCGGCACCAGGCCGGCGGTCGACAG
>JBIODY010000183.1:0-5296 GCA_044445505.1 Lysobacterales bacterium | reverse complement strand
GCGCCCCCTTCAGCCCTTCGGGCAGCTTCCCCCGCTTCGCAGGGGAAGCGAAAACTACAACCTGAGCCGACCGGTCTCAAACCTGAGCCGACTGGTCTCGCAAGCTGTATGAAATGGAAGTAGCGGCGAAACGGGTGAGGGATTGAAGCTTCAATGATTTCCCTTCCCCTGCGAAGCGGGGGAAGGTGCCGCAGGCGGATGGGGGCGTTTTTTGATCTCGCCTTTTCCGCACGCAAGAGCGCCCCTTCAGCCCGGCGGGCAGCTTCCCCGCGTTGCGGGGGGAAGCGAAAGCAGGATTCACCGAGCTGAGCGCACGCGCCTCAACCGCCGTCGAGATCGGTGGGTGCCGGCTCGCCTCCGCCTGCATATGGCGGCGAGCCGGGCCACCGCGCGCGCGTGACGATGTTCCAGCCGCGCTCGCCGAAACCGCGGCGTGCCGCGACGCTCGCGTCGCCGCCGATCAGCACGGTCTTGTTGCGCACGCGGAACTCGCGTCGGTCGAGGAACGCACGCACCTCGCCGGTCCAGCTGAGCCGATCCACCGGCAGCGGCAGGATCAGGTCGCCGTCGGCCACGACATAGCCGAGTCCGGCGCCGATCGGCTGCAAGATTCCGCCGTGCGCGCGCGCGCCGAGATGCGCCGAGGTCATGCGCAGCGCGTTGACGAGAAAGCGCGCCTCCAGTTCGGAATTCGCGGTCATGCCGAGTTCGAGCAGCGCGTCGCCGCCGGCTACAGGCTTCAGCGCATCGAGCGCATCGGCGAGCGCCGTCTGCAGCGTCGGCGAGAACGCGCCACGCCGCAGGAACTGGCGAATCAGCAGTTCGTCGCGGCACCAGCCTTGCAGGCGCTTGCGGTTGCGCGCGCGCAGGTCTTCGGGCGAGAGCTTCCAGACCACATCATTGAGTTGGGTGCCGTTGGCGAGCACGCTGGCACCGACGCCGCCGATCGTGCCGAGCGCGGAGCCGGCGCTGAAATTGCCGCCGCTGCCGACCCAGGCGAGACTCGACAGGCGCTCCTGGGCATACGGATTACCCGTATACGGATCGATGCCGAGCCGCCGGGCGAGTTCGCGCTTGACCTGGTTGTAGCCGGCCTGACGCTTGATCTCGCGTTCGGCTTCGCGCCCGACGCGCGTGTACCAATGCTTCTTCGGCTTGTCCGTACCGGCGGCCGCTTCCTCGCGTGCGTCGGTCATCGGACCAGCATCGGCCGGATACGGATTGCCGTGTTGTCCGAGCACGCGCGCACCGCGGTCGGACAAGGCCTGCGCCTGGTTGCCGATCTTGGTCAGGCGCGCGCCGAAGTAGCGCGCGACGCCGGCCGGGATGCCGAGCACGGTATCGACCGGATGCATGACCACCTTGGCCAGCGCCTTGCCGGTCGCGACGAACTTGTCGCCGGCCGCATGCACGAACGCGCCGGAGCGGGTCGCGCGGTCGAGCGCCGCGAGCGCAGGCAGTTCCGCCTCGCGCTCGGCGAGGATCTCGACGCTATCCGCGGTCAGCGGACCCTGCGGCGTGTCCAGCATGAAATGCGCCATGTAGCCGCGCAATTCGACGTGCGGATCGACGCTGAAGTCGGGGCCCGACAGCAGCGCAGGACGCACGATCGAGGCGGGATCGATGACCGGTTCGTCCTCGGTCTCGAGCGCGGCATCGGCGGCCATCGCCGGCATGCCGTGCAGGGCCAGCAGGCAGGTCGCGATGGACAGTTGTCGCGCGAGAGATCGGGGAATGCAAGGCATCGATGTGGCGGGAACGCCGCCGCGGCAGTCAGGGAACGCGCGAGCTTGGCCGCTGGACTTTCAATCGCCGATGAACGCGCCGTAGCCGCGCAGTCGCCGATAACGTTGTTCGAGCAGCACGGACGCGTCGAGCGGTTCAAGCTCGTCGAGTTGATTCAGCAGCACCGCCTTCAGGCGCACCGCCATCGCGCGCGGATTGCGATGCGCGCCGCCGAGCGGTTCGCGGATCACCTTGTCGACCAGTCCGGATTCGAGCAGGCGCGGCGCGGTCAGGCCGAGCGCGTCGGCGGCGTCCTTCGCGCGTTCGGCGGTCTTCCACAGGATCGACGCGCAGCCTTCCGGCGTGATCACCGAGTAGGTGCTGTATTCGAGCATGTTGGTGCGGTCGCCGACGCCGATCGCAAGCGCGCCGCCGGAGCCGCCTTCGCCGATCACCGTGCACACGATCGGCACGCGCAGGCGCGCCATCTCGAGCAGGTTGCGCGCGATCGCCTCGCTCTGGCCGCGCGTTTCGGCATCGACGCCCGGATACGCGCCGGGCGTATCGATGAAGGTCAGGATCGGCAACCGGAAGCGTTCCGCGAGCCGCATCAGGCGCAGCGCCTTGCGATAACCCTCCGGGCGCGGCATGCCGAAGTTGCGGCGGATCTTCGACTTGGTGTCGCGGCCTTTCTGGTGGCCAATGATCATCACGCTGCGGCCATTGATGCGCGCAAGGCCACCAACGATCGCCTGGTCGTCCGCGAATGCGCGATCGCCGGCGAGCTCGTGGAATTCCTCGCAGATCACGCCGACATAGTCGAGCGTGTACGGGCGCGCCGGATGCCGCGCGACCTGCGCGACCTGCCACGGAGTCAGGTTGCGGAAGATCTCCGCGGTCTTGGTCTTTAGCTTGCCCTGCAGGGTGCCGATCTCGTCGTCGATATTGAACGACTGGCCATGGCTGGCGCGCCGCAGCTCCTGGATCTTCGCATCCAGATCGGCGATAGGCTGTTCGAAATCGAGGAAATTCGGGTTCATTCGCGGATGTTCGCGCCGGCTGGTGGGCGCAAAGCGGCGAGTATACCGGCTCGGTCGGACGCGGTCAGGATTCGGGTCCCCGGCACAGTGCGCGTCGTCGCGTCAAGCGGTGCTGCATCCCCGGCTTGTCGCACGGTCGCAGTGTTCATTCGCGGCGCGCGCGCAACGGCGCGACGCGCACCGGTGCCGGGAGCGGCGCTCCGGTCCGACGTCCGCTGCGCGCGACCGTCTGCTACTGCATCGTCCAGATCACATTGCACCCGATCGAACGTTCCTGCGCGAACGTCGACAGCGCGTCGGCGGTGGCGTAGTACTGCGCATCGAATGCATTGCGCACATAGAGCTGCAGGTCCAGCTGCGGGTCGATGTGGTAACGCAGGTCGGCGTCGACGACATCGACTGCAGTGCGCTCGACTTCCTCGAAGCCGGGGCGGTTCACGCTCCAGCGATGGCTGTAACGGGCGCCGAGCGTGACGTCCGCGAAGTGGTATTTCGCCTCCAGCGACGCGGTCAGTGGCGCGACGCCATACAGCGGCATGCCGGTGCCATCCCTGCCGCGCACCCACGCGCCGGTCGCACGCAGGGAAAGGTCCGTGCTTGGGGTCCAGCCCAGTGCGGCGTCCACGCCGTGCAGTTCGGCCTCGCCCACGTTCACGTAGCCCTGCACGTCGGGTTGCAGCTCGATCAGCTGGATAAGGTCGTTCACGTCCATCCGCCACGCATGGATTTCCGTGCTCCAGTCGCCGGTCTGCCACGCATGACCGAGATCGATTCCGAGCGAGTGCTCGGAACCCAGGTCCGGATTGCCGACGATGCCGCCCTGGGCAGTGACCCCGGTGTAGAAGCGTTCCTCAAGGGTGGCGAAGCGATAACCCGAGGCCAGGTTGACAGTCCAGCGGCTCGCTGCGGTCGGCGTCCACAGCGCCCCGGCGGTGAATGCGCTGTCCGAGTCGCGCGAGTTCGCGCCGCGCTGGTCCTGCCCGATCGAGGTGAAGCGCCCGCCGAGTTCGAGCGCGAACTGCGGTGCCAGGCGCCAGTCGGTCAACCCGAACACCGACCAGGCGTCTTCGCCGGCATCCCGCAGGCTGTAGCTGCGATTGTGCACCGAGGTGACCGCGTCGTAACCGGTGACGTTGCGCCGGCCCAGATATTCGATGCCGATGTCGTGGCTGAAATCGCCGATGTCGAAGGCCTGCTGCGCGGTCGCGCCGATGTCGGTGCTGCGGATCGCAGCGAACGCGTCCGGCGTGTTCGGCCGCTGGTTGCGGGTGCCGAGATACTGGTCATGGGCCTGGAGGCTGGCCTGGAAGCCGTTGTCATGACGCACGCGCAGGCGCCCGAGCGTATGGCTGTCCTCGGGATAGGTCGTGTCGCGGGTCGGGTAGCGGCTGTTGGACTTGCCGATGTTTTCGGTACGCGACGGCATCAGCAGCGCGTCGACGTCGAACTCGCCGACGCGTGTCCGGTATTGCGCGATCGCGCTCTCGCGCTCGTAGCGGGTATTGAGCGGCGTGCCGTCCGGCGCTTCGCTGTCGCCGGCCCGGTGGCGCGCAGCGCCGAGCGAGAACGAAGACGAACCGGTGCCGGCGATCAGCGTCGTCTCGTTGCCGGCGCTGGCGTAACCACCCGCAACCGTCGTCGTGTCGAACCAGCGCGGCTCGATCGAAATCGCGCCGCCGAGCGCGCCGGCGCCGAAATGCACGACGGACGGGCCGCGCGTGACGTTGATGTCGCCGAGCAACGCGGGCTCGACGAACGCCATCGGCACGCCGGCGCGGCGCTGCGAGGTCACCGGCATGCCGCCGAGCAGGATCAGGATTTCGTTGCCGCCACTGCCGCGGATCGAGAACGTTTCGAACAGCCCGTTCTGGCCGGTCGCGGCCACGCCCGGCACGCGCACGATCAAGTCCTGGAAATCCGCCGGCGCCGCGACCGCGCCGGTGTAGTCCAGCCACTCGGTGGCCAGGGTCGTCGGCCAGTCCGCAGCGGTGCCTTTGGCGGTCACCTGCACCGATTCGCCGAGCCACGGCGCCGCATCGCCCTGCGCGGCGTGATGTTTGGTGTGGCTGCTGCTGGCGCGACTATCGTCCTGTTCGAGCGTATCCTCGAGCGAGGCTGCGAACTCCTGCGCGATCGCAGGCGGTGCCCCGCACGCTGCCACGGACAGAACCGCGGTGAGCGCACTGCGCGGAATTGGATGCGACATCTTCGAGTCCCAGGGGCCGGGCGCCGTCGGACGACGACGCAGTCCTGGAGTCTAGGCAAAGCAGCCTGCGGCAAGATCAATCCCCGGGCCGGGATTCAATCGGTCCGCGGGCTGATTCCGGCCGCGGCGCTGCGCGGCAGGGAATGCTCAGGTAGAAGCGTCAGGCCGCATGTGCGTGGCGATCTGCCACGTATTGCCCCATTCGTCTTCGACCATGCAGCGACGATCGCCGTAGGGAGTGTCGAACGGCGCCTCGATCACGCGCGCGCCGGCATCGATGGCGCGTCGATACGTTGCGTCGATATCGCGGACATAGACATAAAGG
>JBIODY010000182.1:0-5303 GCA_044445505.1 Lysobacterales bacterium | reverse complement strand
GATCCGGCGCCAGCACGGATGCTTCCTCCAGCACTGCGATCGCGGCGGCGCTGTCGCCGCCGGCGAGCAGCACGCTGCCCAGATTGCACAGCACCTCGATCGACTGCGGCGCAAGCGCGCGCGCCGCGTCGAGCGCCGCGCGGGCGGCGTCGACGCGGCCGACCTGGAGCAGCGCGATCGCATGCAGGCGCGCTGCCTCCGCCTGCAGCGGAAAGCGCGCACGGCAGGCGGCAGCCTCGGCTGCGGCGCTGTCGGCGCTGCCGTCCTCGATGAGCCTGGCGATGCGTTCGATCGCGGCGGCGAAGGTCGGATCGGTCATGCGGACACGCTAGCGCAGACGACGCCCGCTTCGCCAGCGCGGATGCCCGGCGCAAACCGCGCGTGGCGCGCGACTGCGTGCCGCGGCGCTCGGCCGAGGTCCGCAATGGCCCGGTTTGAAATCCCGTCGACTCCGAGCGAACCGGCAATCGAGGAGACCGGCCCGTCACCCGGAGGCCGGGCAGGCGGTGACCGGCGCGCGCTCTGTGATAGCCTTCCGTGTCGTCCGGCGCCAGCGAGCGCCGCGCGCGTACCGGGACTTCCAGCGGGGACATCATGCGGCGATCCGTATTCGCGAATGTAGTGTTCGGTGCGGCGCTCGCGTCGTCGTCGGCGCATGCCGGCGTCATCGCGCAGGCGATGCAGGCGCCTGCGGCCAGCGGAACCTGGCTCGCCTGGGGCGGCGAGACCCGCTTCCATTTCAATCCGGACGCGCTGGCGCGCTTCGATATCCGCATCGACGAAGTGCGTGGCGCATCGGCGCGCACCGAGGGCACCCCGGGAAAACGCTACGAAGTCGACACGTTTCCGGCGCTCGATGCGAGTGCGCTGCAGATCAACCACACCGGGCCGGTCATCGATGGCCTCGGTGGCGGCGCGCTGCGCCACAGCGGCGGACTGGTGCTCGACGTGCACGGCAGGAAAATCGACCTGCGCGGATTCTCGCTGCGCGCGAACGCGCCGACGCGGGTCGGCCTCGCGGTCGCGGATGCGGCCGGCACGGTCTGGTTCACCGCCGACCATGCGCATCCCGGCTTCGTGCGCGACAGGCCGAATGTTTTCTCGATGCGCGAGATGAACCTGCGTTTCTCGCGCGCGTTCGCCGACGCGCTCGGCGATCCGGCGCTCGAGGGCTACCAGGTCGGCGGCCTCGATTTCAGCGCGCAGTCGCATGACGATCGCAGCGCGACGACCCCCGGCGGGACCTGCTCGAATACCTGGCCGGGCGCCGGCCTGCTCACCGACATCGAACTGGTCTACCGCAACGGCAGCGAGAACTGGGACGGCCATGACGACTCGGTCCAGGTGCAGCGCTGCTCGCTGACCGCGCCGCTGTCGCAGACCAGTTGCACGACGTCGAGCACCACCGGCGGCGTGGTCATCGACCAGGATTCGAGCCTGCGCAACGTCGGCCAGACGGCCGTCGCGTGGTACTACATGATGAGCGGCACGTTTCCGCCGTACAACAACGACCAGCATCCGTTCCTGATCTGGAACCTGTACCGCATCGATGCGCAGGGCCGCATCAAGCAGGTCGGCGTGTCCGGCCTCAAGCACGCGTTCGAGACCGTCAACTGGAATTGCAGCTGCGGCGACGGCAACGTGATCTATCCGACCTGCGAGGACACTTACGCCGTGTACAACAACGACACCAGCGGCGTGCTGGGTCCGCGCTCCGAACTGATCCCGCACACCGCGGTGTGGGGCCGTTGCGGTTCGGTGTTCGATACCGACTGCAATGGCAGCGAGGACGACGGCGGTATTCCGGCGAGCCTGTACGCGCACCGCATGGTCGTGACCGAAAGCGACATGCTGCCGCCGCTGGCGACCGGCGCGCGCTATTTCTTCGAATACTGGTACGTGGTGCGCGACGACCAGAACATCTACAACACGATGGGTTACCGCGAGATCCAGCCGCAGAAGAGCGGCGCGAACTGGTCGGTGAACCTCGTCGACAACACGCCGCCCGGCGCGAATTTCCGCCTCGGGCCGCTGCTCGACCAGTGGGTCGATCCGACCGCACCGCCGGCGAACTCGGCGAACCGGGAGCTGATCACGCGGCTCGGTCGCGCACGGGTCGCGGTCAAGGCGACCGATCTCGGCGACGGCACGTGGCGCTACGAATATGCGGTCATGAACTTCGACTACGCGCACGTGCAGATCGACCCGGCACACCCGACCGAGCCGAACCTGAAACTCGACTCGAACCACGGCTTCGACCGTTTCAGCGTGCCGGTCGGCGCCGGCGTGAATGTGAGCGGCCTGCGCTTCGACGATGCGGATGGCGATGCCGGCAACGACTGGACTGCCAGCACCGCCGGCGGCGCGGTCACCTGGAGCGCGCCGGCCGGCGCGAACAGCCTCGACTGGGGCACGCTGTACCATTTCGAGTTCGTCGCCGACGCGCCGCCGGGCGGCGACGGCACGGTCGAACTGGTCGGCGTCGCGACGGACACCGAGCCGGAGCAGCCGAACACATTGTCGATCCTCGTGCCGCAGGCGCCGAACGACATCATCTTCGCCGACGGATTCGACTGATCTTCGATCATGCGCCTGCACATCCCGCCTGCAATAGTCTGGATCCTGATCGGCCTCGCGTTCAGTGGCACGACGGCAGCGGCCGAAGCCGCAGCGGGCGACGCCGGCTGGCTCGGCATCGCACGCGCGTTGGCGCCGGCCGGGACTGCCATCGACTTCACGCCGCATGGCACTCAGCCCGGGCTGTTCAACGACATCATCGCGCCCGAGTTCCAATGCAGCTCCTGTCACGCCGCCAACCCCGATGATGTGGCCGGCGCACTTGGATTCCGTCCATTCAGTGCCTGGGCCGGCAGCATGATGGCGAACGCGACGCGCGACCCGCTGTTTTTCGCTGCGCTCGATATTGCCAATCACGACGTGCCCGGCGCCGGCGACTACTGCCTGCGCTGTCATACACAGCGCGGCTGGCTCGAGGGTCGCGTCATCAAGACCGGTTTCGGCGGCCCGGACAACGACGTGACGCGCGGCGCCGCGGGTTGCCTGCTCGACGGCGCCTACGATTCGGCCGACGATTCGAACAGCGATTTCGGCGGCGTGACCTGCCACTTCTGCCATCGCCTGACGCCGCAGGGGCCCGGCGGTGAACCGGGTTACACGGACAACGGCAATGCCTGGGTCGACGACGTCTCCTGTGCCACCACTGGCGGCGGCCCGTGTCGCCGCGGTCCTTACGCGTACACGGACGGCACCCAGCCGCCTCCGCACGAATGGCAGTATTCCGAGTACCACACGCAAGCCGCGATCTGCGGGCTGTGCCACAACGTGACCTCGCCGGATACCAGCAACGGCCCGTTGAAGACATTGAAGCTCGCCGACGGCAGCGACACCGGCCTGCCGTTTCCGATCGAGCGCACGTTCGCCGAATGGCAGCAAAGCGGCTATGCGCAGGCGCCCGTGCAAACCTGCCAGTCCTGCCACATGCCGGAAAGCGAAGACCCCGACGCCACCGCCTGCAGCCTGCGTATCAACAACCGCACCGGGAACCTGCCGGTGCACGCATTCGCCGGCGGCAACACCTGGATGCCCGGCGTCATCAAGGGCCAGTACGCGACCGGCATCGTCGCGAATGGAGGCCTGGACCGCAGCGCCTCGTACGACCAGACCATCGGCTGGGCGCGCCAGCAGCTCGTCGCCGCGGCCAACGTCGCGACGACGATCCGATCCTACTCGCCACCGGGCGTCGGCGCCGGTTCGCTGGCCCTGCGCGTCAAGGTCACCAACCTCAGCGGGCACAAGCTGCCGAGCGGCTATGCCGAAGGCCGGCGCATGTGGCTGAACCTGCAGGTGCACGACGCGGACGGCGCGCTGGTTTTCGAGAGTGCCGCGTACGACGCGGCGAACGGCGTGCTGAGCGTCGATGCGCAGGCGCGCGTCTACGAGGTGCTGCAGGGCATCTTCAACCACAACGGCACGAATGCCTGCGACGTCGAGGACGGCGCAGGCGCGGCGATGTTCCACTTCGTGCTGAACGACTGCATCGCCAAGGACAACCGCATCCCGCCGCTCGGCTTTACGCCGGCGACCGTGGCCGATCCGAACGGTTACGAGCTGCGCCCGATCCCGCTCGGCACCTATCCGGAAACCTCGCCGGGTTCCGGCACGCTGGTCAACTACGACAATGCGGACTACACGCTGGGCGTACCGGCCGGCACGCCGCTGCCGCTGACCGCAACCGCGCGGCTCTACTACCAGACCTCGAGCCGGGACTACATGGAGTTCCTGCGCGACCAGGCCGTCGCCAACGGCACCGAGGCCGAGAACCAGATGTGCATCAACGGACCCGGGCGGCCGTTCACGGTCGGACCGCAGGGCAGCACGCGCGGCCAATATGCGTACGACCTGTGGAACGATCCGGCCTACGGCAAGTCGCCGCCCGAGCTGATGCAGATGGCCACGCTCACGACCGACGCGATCTTCGCCGACGGCTTCGACGGCAGCGTACCCTGAGCCGCGATCGCATTGCGGCCGGCAACGCCGCGAACCGTGCGCGACACCCCGTTTTTCGGCGATCGTGCCCCGCAACATGCGATCGCGCGCTGCGCGTGCTAGATTCGGAAATTGTGCCATCCGGGACGGATGCCTTCGGACGCCACGATGCGATCGTGGCGAAAGTGCGGCGCCCTGCAATGCAGGCGTTGCCTATTCAACCCGCCGGTCGTTTCCGCGAACGGAAACGGCGACGATCACAGAACTGGGGTGAACTGATGAAGCGAGTGATGTTGAGTCTTGCGATGGCAGCCGCGTGTATGTCGGCTGCCTCGGCCGGTGTCATCGACACCGCGCGGCGCGCCGAGGCGGTGCGCGGCGCGCAGACGTGGTCGGCCTGGGGCGGCACGATCGGCGTGCGCTGGAACCAGGATCTGATGCAGAACCTCGGTATCACGCTCGGTGCGCCGAGCGGGAAGCTGGCACAGGTCGACTTCCGCCACCACGAGTTTTTCCCGCTGCGCGAAAGCGGCGGACTCGAGTTCAGCGTGCGCAATGAGACGCTGCAGCGGTTCAACGGCGGTTCGCTGCAGATGCGCGGTGGTTATGTCCTGCATCTGCGCGATCACAGCAGCATCGACCTGCGTGACTTCACCTTGCGCGTGCGCGCGACCGATCCGAAGATCCTCGATCTGGTCAGCAGCGACGGCAAGGTATGGTTCTACAGCGATCGCATCATGTTCGAGCTCACCGACAACAACCGCACGCTGGCGATCCGCGCCGCCGATCTGCGTGTC
>JBIODY010000181.1:0-5331 GCA_044445505.1 Lysobacterales bacterium | reverse complement strand
TATGCGTGCGGGCCGGCGCGGACTCGCTGCGGCGAGCTCGACCAGGGTGCGCGCGAGCAAGTCCGGATCATGCGTGCCGGGCACGCCACGCGTCGCCAGCAGCGGATGCACTTCGCGTGCAAGGCGCATGCGCGCGCGGCGGCCGAGATAGAAATCGTCGAGCGACAATGCTTCGCTGCGCACGCCGCGTGCGTTTGCGGCCGCGACGAGCTGGCGCGCAAACGTGCTCTTGCCGCTGCCTTGCAGGCCGGAAAGCCCGGCCAGGAAAGGCCCGGCAGGCGAGCGCAGATGCAAGCGCTCAAGCAGCGCATCGAGCGTCGTGTCGACGACGTTCCGGGCGTAGCCGATCCGGGTGCTAACATCGCGCGCCATGACGAACGCAACCTCGACGGTCGAATCGACCGCACTCTATCAGGAGGCGCTGGCGACATTTCGGCGCCTGCTCGACGAGGCGCGTGCGAGCCCCGACCCTGAACCGACCGCGATGACGCTGGCGACGGTCGAGGACGGCCGGGTCGGCGCGCGCATCGTGCTGCTCAAGGGCGTGGACGAGCGCGGTTTCCGTTTCTTCACGAATTACCAGAGCGCGAAAGGCGAGCAGCTCGCCGCGCATCCGCAGGCCGCGCTGTGCTTGCATTGGAAAGCGCTGCGTCATGGCGTGCAAGTGCGCGTCGAGGGCCGCACGCTGAAACTGCCGCCCGCGGAATCCGACGCATACTTCGCCACGCGCATGCGCGGCAGCCAGATCGGTGCCTGGGCTTCGCTGCAGTCGCGCCCGCTCGCCGATCGCGCCGAATTCGAGGCGCGCATCGCCGAGTTCGAGCAGCGCTTCGCCGGCCAGCCGGTGCCGCGCCCGCCGCATTGGGGTGGTTTCGTGCTCGAACCTGCATGCATCGAGTTCTGGTATGGCGCGGCCTTCCGCTTGCATGAGCGTGAGGTCTATACGCGCGATGGCGATATCTGGAGTCGGCGGATGCTGTATCCGTAGGCTCGGTAGCCGGTAGCCGGTAGCCGGTAGCCGGAGTCCGCAACCGTGGTCGGTGAATCCTTTTACGCGCGTCATTCCCGATTCCTGCCTTTCAAAACCATGTTCGGCCCGAAACGCATCGTCTGCCTCACCGAAGAACCGACCGAAGTGCTGTACGCACTCGGCGAGGAACATCGCATCGTCGGCATTTCCGGCTTCACCGTGCGGCCGCCGCGTGCGCGCCGGGAGAAACCGAAAGTATCCGCGTTCACCAGCGCGAAGATCGACGAGATCCTGAAGCTTGAGCCCGACTTCGTGGTCGGTTTTTCCGACATCCAGGCCGACATTGCACGCGAGCTGATCAAGGCCGGCGTCGAAGTCTGGATCAGCAATCATCGCAGCGTTGCCGGAATCCTCGACTACATCCGCCGCCTCGGCGCGCTGGTCGGTGCGCACGAACGCGCCGATGCGTATGCGCATGCCGCCGAGGCGCATCTTGCCCAGGTCGCGCAGGCTGCCGCCGCGCTGCCGCGGCGACCGCGGGTCTATTTCGAGGAGTGGGACGATCCGTTGATCAGCGGGATCCGGTGGGTCGCCGAACTGGTCCGCATCGCCGGCGGCGATGACGTGTTCCCGGAACGCGCGGAAAAATCGCTGGCGCGCGATCGCATCCTCGCCGATCCGCGCGAGGTCGTGCGGCGTGCGCCGGACATCGTGTTCGGCTCCTGGTGCGGGAAGAAATTCCGGCCCGAACGCGTCGCCGCGCGCGCGGGCTGGGATGCGATCCCGGCCGTGCGCGAGAACGAACTGCACGAGATCAAGTCGCCGATCATCCTGCAGCCGGGGCCGGCCGCGCTGTTCGACGGGCTCGATGCGATGCATCGCGTGATCGCGGCATGGGCAGCGCGATTTTCCTGAAGCCCACTTCAAACGGCAACGAGCATCGCGGCTGAAGCCGCTCCCACAAAAGTGGTTGCTACGCCGCCTGCGCGAGCCGCATGCCGAGATCGAGCAACGGCCCGACGATCAGCACGCGTGCGAGCATGATCACGAGCCAGGCCAGTACCGGTGAAAGATCGAGGCCGGCGATCGAGGGCAGCCGGCGGCGGATCGGCCGCAGTACCGGTTCGGTCAGCTGAAGGATCAGCGGCACGATCGGGTTCGAGCGCTCGACGCTGATGAAGGAGAGCAGCACGCGCACCAGGATCAGGCCGAGATACAGCACCAGCACGAAGTCGGCGAGATCGGCGAGCGCCATCACGCACAGGCCGAGCACGCCGAGGCTCTGGCCGCCGAGCGAGTACAGCAAGGCAAGCTTGATCACGGTCAGCAGCCAGGCGAGCAGGATCGCCGTGATGTCCACATTGCGCCAGGCCGGAATCACCTTGCGCAGCGGCATCAGCACCGGGTTGGTCAGCTTGTACAGGAACTGGCAGACCGGGTTGTAGAAGTTCGCGTGCACCCATTGCAGCAGCACGCGCAGCACGACCAGCGCGACCAGCGCACCGAACGCGAAATTGATCAGGATCTGGCCGGCGTTTGCGAAATAGTTCATTGCGATGGTTGCGTCGGGGTCCGGTTGCGCATTGTTGCGCATTGTAGGAGCGGCTTCAGCCGCGATGCTTTTCGAGCCCTCTCCTTCAAGGGGAGGATTGGATGGGATGGTGTTCGCTGCAATGAAAAGCATCGCGGCTGAAGCCGCTCCCACGAAAAAATCAGGAATATTGTTCGGACAATTCGCGTCCGCGCCGCGTCGCCGCAGCGACCGCCTCGCTGACCAGGCGGCGCAGGTTGCCGGCCGCGAATGCGTCGAGCGCGGCTGCGGTCGTGCCGCCCGGCGAAGTCACGCGCTCGCGCAGTACAGCCGGAGGTTCGTCCTCCTCGATCAGCATGCGTCCGGCGCCGAGGCAGGTCTGCGTGGCCAGTGCGCGCGCGGTTTCGCGCGGCATGCCCTGCGCGACTGCAGCATCCTCCAGGGCCTCGACGAGCAGGAAGAAATACGCCGGCCCGGAACCCGAGAGCGCAGTCACCGTATCCATCAGTTCCTCGCGATGGATCCATGCCGTGCGCCCGGCCGCGCCAAGGATCGCCTCGGCCTGAGCGCGTTGTCCGGCGTTCGCGGTGACGTTCGCGAGCAGGCCGCTTGCGCCGGCGCCGATCAGCGCCGGCGTGTTCGGCATCGCGCGCACGATCGCCAGCTCGCTGCCGAGCCACTCGCGGAGCTGCGCGATGCGGATGCCGGCCGCGATCGAGAGGATCAGCGGCCGCGTGCCGGCGACGATCGCGGCCAGATCCCGGCAGACGGCTTTCATCACCTGCGGTTTGACCGCAAGCACGAGCACATTCGCGCCCTGTGCGGCGTCGCGCGCGTCGTCGTGTGCGTCGATGCCGAAGTCCCGCGCGAGCATGCCGCGCAATTCGGCGTTCGGTTCGCCGACTGCGATCGCGTCGGGCGGCGTGCCGCAGCGGATCAGCGCGCCGATCAGGCTGCGCGCCATGTTGCCGCCGCCGATGAAACCGGTGCGTCCGGGAATCGGGAATTGGGAATCGGAAATCGTTGCCATGGGCACGGCGAAGACGGCGAGTCGGATCCAGCAGTTCGCGAGGCCGGGCATCCTGCTGCGGTCCGCGAACAAACGGTCGCGGCAGAGCCGCGCCACCTTTGTCGCGACCGGCACTTGCGCGTCGCGGCGTCACATCCGTGCCGGAGCGGTTTCAAACCGCTGGTTCGCAAGCATAGCAAGCAGTCCGCCGCAGCTGGTGCCCGGAGCGCGTCCTTACGGTTCCGCGTTCCCGATCTCCGACTTCCGGTGTCTGGCCCCGAACAGCGCCGTACCCACGCGGACCATCGTCGCGCCTTCGGCGATCGCGAGTTCGAAATCCTCGGACATGCCCATCGACAAGGTATCCACGCCGGCATACACCGCGCGCAAATCGTCGAACAAGGCGCGCATGCGCCGGAATGCGTCGCGGCGCCGCGCAAGGTCCGGCGTCGGAGCCGGGATCGCCATCAGGCCGCGCAGGCGCAGCCGCGATGACGCGGCAACCTGTGCGGCGAGCGTCGCGATCTCGCCCGGCGCACAGCCTGCCTTGCTCGCCTCGTCGTCGATGTTGACCTGGATCAGCACGTTCAGCGCCGAACTTCCGGCAGGGCGGCGGCGCGCCAGCGGTTCGATCAGCTTGGCGCGATCGAGGCTCTGCAGCCAGTCGAAGTGCTGCGCGACTTCGCGGCACTTGTTCGATTGCAGCGGCCCGATCAGGTGCCATTCCAGCGCAAGGTCGGCGAGCTCGCGCTGCTTGGCCAGCGCCTCCTGCACATGGTTCTCGCCGAATCCGTGCTGGCCGAGGGCCGCAAGCGCGCGGATCGCGCCCGTCGGCTGGGTCTTGGACACCGCAAGCAGGGTAACCGCGTCGCGTCCCGCGGCCACGCCGGCGGCGGCGACCCGGCCCGAAACGGAACGGTAGGCTGTTTCGCAGAAATTCATCGCAAACCCGCGCATCGTATGGATTCGACGCGGCTATACTGCCGCAACCGGGCGCCCAACGGCGCTCCGCGTTCCAGGGGATAGCGATGGATATTGCCGAGCTGCTGGCGTTTTCGGTCAAGAACAAGGCGTCGGACCTGCATCTGTCCGCCGGCCTGCCGCCGATGATTCGGGTCGACGGCGACGTGCGCCGCATCAATATCCCGGCATTCGACCACAAGCAGATCCACTCGCTGATCTACGACATCATGTCGGACAAGCAGCGCCGCGACTACGAGGAGTTCTACGAGGTCGACTTCTCGTTCGAGATCCCGAGCCTGGCGCGCTTCCGGGTCAACGCGTTCAACCAGAACCGCGGCGCGGCGGCGGTATTCCGCACGATTCCGTCGGAAGTGCTGAGCCTCGAAGACCTCGGCTGCCCGCGCATCTTCAAGGAACTGATCGCGCAACCGCAGGGCCTGATCCTCGTTACGGGGCCTACCGGCTCCGGAAAGTCGACCACGCTCGCGGCGATGGTCGATCATGTCAACAAGAACGAATATGGCCACATCCTCTCGGTCGAGGATCCGATCGAGTTCGTGCACACCTCGCAGAAATGCCTGATCAACCAGCGCGAAGTGCATCGCGACACACACGGCTTCAACGAGGCGTTGCGCTCGGCGCTGCGCGAGGACCCGGATTACATCCTGGTCGGCGAGCTGCGCGACCTTGAAACGATCCGCCTCGCGCTGACCGCCGCCGAGACCGGTCACCTGGTTTTCGCTACCGTCCACACCTGCTCGGCCGCGAAGACCATCGACCGCATCATCGACGTGTTCCCCGCCGGCGAGAAGCCGATGGTGCGTTCGATGCTGTCCGAATCCTTGCGCGCGGTGATCT
>JBIODY010000180.1:0-5338 GCA_044445505.1 Lysobacterales bacterium | reverse complement strand
CCACCCGAACCGTCGAAGCCGTCCTTGAAGATCTCATCGATCGGACCGGACTCGCTGACCGTCAGGCTGACCGGAATCGCAACGCGGCTGTGTGCAGGATCGTTGCTGTACACGCACAGGTTCGCCGTGTAGTCGCCGGGCCCAAGACCGGTCGCGTCGAAGCCCACGTTGACCGTCGCTGGATGACTCTGGTCGGGATCCGGCGTGACGGTGCCGCTGCTGACATCATGGGTCAGCCACGGCGTGTCTGCTGCGGTCGAGCAGACCGCACCGGACTTGGCAATTGCCATGCTGTCGACTTCGCCGCCCATAACGCCAATGAGTGTCGTCGCGCCAGTCAACGGGTCGATCGTATACATCCTTGAATCATTGAAATCCGCGCTGGCAAGATACAACACGCCGGTCTCGGCATCGAAGTCCAGGCCCTGCCCGAACACGGCATCGAAACCGATCGAACCGATCGTCTGCGTCGCGCCGTTGGTCTTGTCGATGGCAACCAGCGTATCGGCATCGGAGTCGATGCCGTACATCAGGCCGCTGCGGTCGATCGCGATGTCTCGGATCATGGCGTTCAAGGGACCGACCAGGGTCGTGGCGGCCGTGGCTAGATCAATCGTATACAGCGTGCTCGTGCGCACGCCGGGGTGGTAATCGCCAATGACCAGATAGGTCGTTCCGGTCGTCGAATCCCAGCGCATGCCGCTTGCCGTCACATAGCAGCAACTGACGAGGCCGGTATCGCCGATCAACGTCGAGCTGCCGTCGAGCGTGCTGATCGAGTAGAGATTGCCGTCGAGGTAGCCGATGCCGTATTCGGTGCTGAAATCGTTGTTGACGAATGTGCTGCCGAACAGCGTGTGGTCGTCGACCAGGATTGTGTTGAACGTGCCGGGGTTGAGAGCGTCGAACGTCACGTAGTCGGAGCCGTTGGCCTTCACCTTCGATGCATAGACCGGCACCGCGTTCGCGCCGAACGGGACAGGGGCCTTCACCTTGTCGGGCTTGCGCAGGCTGTCCGGCGACACGCCAAGAGCGGCATCCCAAGGGCTGTGGAACGGCACCGTGGCGCGCGGCGTCTTCGGAAAATGCGCGTCCGCCGCCGGCGGCGTCAGGCTCCAGGCGAGATCGCGGTTGCCGATGTTGTCGATCAGAAGCGGGCTGGTTGCGCTGCTGCCGGCGGGCACGGTCGGCGCAAATCCGGTCGCGGCGTTCGGTGTCGTGATCATCGTCGGCGATCCGACGTCGAGCGTCGCCGCCGCGCTGGACGAGTACGTGACCACGGTCGCGGGCGTCCAATGGATGGCGAGGCCGTCGGAAAGGCTGGCGGTGTCGTACGAGTACTGGTCGGCGAAAGTCGACGTCGATTGCAGGCCGACCGTCGCCGAGACGCCGTTGTCGTAGTTGGATGCAACGCCGCCGAAGGTCGCCGTCTGGTATTCGAAATCGATCGTGCCGTCGGCTTCGTTGAGGATCACCTCGAACGTGGCGCCGGTCTGGCCGGTCGGATCGCCCGAGTCGCCGTAGCTGAACTTGTCCTTGTACTCGACGATGAATTGCCGGTTCGGCGGGCTGCCGACCGTTGCGTAGTAAACGATGCCGTTGGCCAGCATGTCATCCCAATACGGCAGGATCGCCGGATTGGAGAGATTCGCCGACGGCAGGGCCGTGTTGTTGTACGGAAACGACGAGCAGCTGGCGACGCCGACGTAGAGTCCGCCGTTGTTGCCGATGCAGAGATTGTCCGAGCTCGTGTCGTAGAACGGAAACGGGAACGACATCGTGATCGCGGCGGCGCCGTCATCGCTCAAGTTCAGCGGCGTTCCGCTCGCACTGATATCGACGAAGTTGTAGCCGGCCGTGTCGTCCGCGGCGTAGCCCGGCAGCACGTCGTTCGCGGTCCATGTCGAGGTGAACGTGCCGGTATCACTGTTCGGATTGGTGCTGGCCGTGATCGTGCGGTTGTACTGGTAGCTGGCGCCGGGTGCGATCGCGACGTTGGTGTTGGTGAACAGCGTGCCGACATGGTCGTCGCTGAGCGTGTGATAGTTCAGCGTCGTCGTCGAATGGTTGGTGGCCGTGTAGCAGACGTTGACCTGATCGCCGATATTGACCGCAAGGCTGGTGCCTGCGCCGCACAGGTTCGGATTTCCCGCATCGGCTAGTGCCAGCGTCACCACAAGGCACAGGCCGTCAGGTGCGCAGGTGCCGGCGGGATGCGTCGATCGTTGCGGAGCCGTGCCGAGGGTATACGCGTGACCGGTCCCGGATTTGCTGAGGCTGGTGCGCGGAAGCGGCTGGGTCAGTGCACCTGCGCTGAGCAGAGTCAGGACTGCGGCCGGAACGGCATGTACAAAAAACGCGGAAGCTTTCATTCGTACTCCGATGAGTAGGCCGGTCCGGCCGCAGCATTCGATCTTGCTATCCGGTATTCCCGGCCAGACCTGGGCGACAGACCGCGCAGTGCGGACGAACCAATGTGTTCCATTATCCCAGGCGGCGTTTGTAGAAGCCTTGTAGAGAGCTTGCCGGGCGCTTGTAGAAGCCGTTGCGCGCACGGGCTTTTGCCACGCAGCTCCAGCCCCCTCTCGCCTCGGACCGGTGGACAGCAGTTTTTCGCAGCTCAGCGAGCCTGCGCCTGCGCGGCAAGCTTGCCCGGCAAGACGCGTTCCCCAGCCAGTGCGCGCGCGCGTTCGAGCGCTTCGCGCGAGGCGTCGGTCTTGCCCAAAGCCTGGTAGACGCGCGCCTGCGCCCAGGCTGCGCGCATGTCCTTGCCGGCCCACTGGGCGAGGCGACCGCTGATTGCGCTGGCCTGGTCGATCTGCCCGGCCTCGATCAGCGCTTCTACATAAGGTTCGCCGACCACCACGATGTCCTCCGGAATGCCGAGGCGCTCGGCGCGCGCCATCGCGTCGGCGTAACGCCGCAGAGCAATTTCGCTGCTGCCTTCGGCCTTGGCCTGATTCGCTTCGGCGAGCACCGCATACAGCAGCCGGCGCTCGCCGGGAGACGCTTCGGCCCAGCTGCGCAAGCGTTTGACTTCGGCAGCCGCCTCGGCGACCCGGCCGCCACGCTGCAGGGCATCTACGCGCGTGAACCAGGCAGCCGCGTAGTCCTGCCAATTGCTGTTTTCCAGAACAGGCGTCAATGCAGTCGCTGCGAGCGCGGCGGCGCCGAGGTTGTCTCCGCGCAGCAACGCGAGGTCGGCAGCGAGCGCGTCGGCTTCGACTCGCACGATCGCGTCCTGGTCGGGATCGCTCGACTCGCGCACGCGCTTGACCAGGTCGTCGGCGTCGTGGAGACGGCCGACGCCGGCCAGCGCGACCGCGCGGCTCAGCGTCAGCCACCAGCTTTCGCGTGGGTTGCGGCTGTGCGTTTCGACCGGCCAGAAGCGGTCGGTCGTCGCCAGCGCATGTTCGTGCTCGAGCAGCATGGAGTGCGCATCGGCCAGGGAGCGCAACGCCGAGTTGAGCGCTTCCGGCGTCGACAGGCTTTCGAAGCGCTCCGCTGCGTGCTGGAAAATCGGCACGGCGGCGGCGGGCTGGCCGCGGTCCATCGCGATTGCGCCGAGATTGAGATCGACGCGCGCCACGCCGAATGCATCATTGCTCATCTCGTGCAGCGTCCGCGCGCGACCGAAAAACGCCGCTGCCGCATCCAGTTGCTGTGCCTGCCCGGCGACCGCGCCGCGGCCGGTGTAGGCGGTCGCGAGCGTGTCCGGATCGTTCTGCAATTGGAGCAGTCTGATCGCTTCGGCAAATGCGGCATCGGCGTCGGCGTAGCGGTCCTGACGGAAATACGTCGCCCCGAGGCGGTTCAGTACGCGTGCGCGCAGCCGTGGATTCCTGTCGGCGGGCAACCGGTCGAGCAGGGCTTCGGCATGTTTGCGGCTCGCTTCGTACTCGCCGCTGAAGAATTCGATCGCCGCGGTGCTGAGCGCGATTTCGGGACTCGCTTGCGCCGCCGCCGGCGCTTTGCCGATCAGCGTGCGCGCAACTTGCAGCTGGCCAGCCAACACGGCGGCGTTGATTCGCTGCGCGAGCTCTTCGGTTGCACGAGATGAATCGATGTCGTCGACGGCCGGCGGCATGTGGCCGAGCTTGACCAGAAGATCGTCGGCAGCGGCGCGCCCGGTTGCGAGCACGTCGTTGCCCTGTGCCTCGGCGATCAGATCGCGACCATCGCCGCGCGCTTGCAGACGCACGTTCCACAAACCGTTGGCGAGAGCGACGTGCGGACGGATGAGTAGAGTCGTGACAGCTGCCAACGCCGGATCGATGTGCGCGGTGTCGGTGTCGACCTGATGTGCATTGACCAGGCCGACCACGGTTTCGCTGGGCGTGGTCGCGAGGCCGCCTTTGCGTAGATGATTGGCGACCAGATCCATGAAACCGAAGCGCAGCCAGGCCCAGTCGCTCGGTGCATCGACCTCGGCCGGCAGGACCATGGCGGGCAGGTGCCGCGCGACAGTTCCCTGTTCGTGGTCACGATGCCCGAAGAACAGCAGCGCGAGCACGCCGAGCGACAAGCAGGCCCCCGCGATCAGTGCCGCGACGAGTCCGCGACGCGCAAGAAAGCGCGGAAGCGGGACAGGTTCAAACGCGGCGGTTGTCCGCGGCGATGCTGCGGACCGTGGTTCCGACGGTGCGGCTCCCTCGACCGCGTCGCAGATCTCCTCGATCGTCGGTTCGACGATCCAGCGATAGCCGAGACGCTGCACGGTGCGGATGCTGTTCTGCTCGTTGCCTGTGTCGCCGAGCAACCGCCGCAAACGCATGATCGCGTGGCTCAGGGAAACGTCGCTGACGTCGACGCGGCCCCACACGGCTGCAGTCAGCTCGTCGCGCCCGACCGTGCGGTTGCGGTGCTGGATCAGATAGGTCAGGCAATCGAGCGTGCTGATCGGCAATGCGACCAGTGTTCCGTCCCGATGCAATTCATGTGCTTGCGGATCAAGGCGGAAATTGCGGAAGCGGTAGATCGGTGCGGCCATGTCGATAGCTTAGCGGCTCGCCGTCGAGCGATGGACCTCCGTAACCGGCCGTCAGACAAGCGCCGGATCGCTGGGGCGGGAAATATCCTCGCCGCGACTGCGCCCGTCAACGCATCGCTGCGCCGATCGCCGCGCTGCGCGGCTGTTATGCTCACCGGATCGCAATGGAGTCGACTCACGAGGCGCGGCAGTGTCCAATCGGTTCATCGTCTGGGACTTGCCGACTCGGCTGTTCCACTGGGCGCTGGTCGCGTTGATCGCGCTGCAGTTCGCCAGCGGCGAGTTCGGCTGGTTGCCGATGAGCTGGCACTATTGGCTCGGCTACGCGACGCTGGCGCTGATCGTATT
>JBIODY010000179.1:0-5342 GCA_044445505.1 Lysobacterales bacterium | reverse complement strand
TGTCTTCGAGCAGATCGCGCACGAAGCGGGTCAGCGCGGACGGCGTGTAGACCTCGCGCGCAGCGATCGGGTTGTCGGTCGGGTCGGGCATTGGCAGGCGTGCGGAACCGCTGCGCGCGAGCGGACAGACGCGATGCGCGGGTCGCCGAGTCTGCGCCAACGGGATGCGGGCGGCAACCTTCCGCTGTGCAGCGATCCGGTCCGAATTTCCGCTCAGCCTGCTCGGCCGGGCCTGGCTTGCACAACAAGAGTCGAAGCATGAGGCGCGTGGTCCTTCGCGGTCGCGCTTGTTTTTGCGCGATGCTCCGAGCCTGCCCGGGTGCGATTCGGGAGCGAACGGAATTTCACGCGACTGAGTGCCCATCCTCGCGCAAGCACGCAAGATCGAGCCGGAAGAATCTCAACGCGTCCGCTTGCGGCGCGCATTGACATAGCGCGCGATCAGGCTGATGCCGATCCACATCGCGAGCAGCGCGAGCGGCCATGCGATGAGGCGTGGCCAGATCGCCGCGATTGCGGCGGCGACCAGCAGCGCCAGGCCGGCGGCGAGCAGCGGCGCCGATTCGGCGGGGCCGAGCACGCGCCGGTTGGTGATCGCCGCGCCGATCGAGTTGGCCAAGCGCAACGCGCCAGCGGCGGCGCGGCTGGAGCTGCCGCCCTGGGTGCGAGGCAGTCGTCCGCCGCCAGTCGCGGTGCGTCGCGCGCGTCGCGGCATCTTCAGCACGATCTCGGTCGCGTTGTCGAGGTCGCTGCGGTACTGCGCTTCCATCTGGCGCGCGAACGCCTGGTCCTCGATCGCGACATCGATCTCGCAATTGCCCATCCAGCTGGCGATATTGAGGTTCGTCGAACCGACGCGCGCCCAGCGGCCGTCGGCGACTGCGGTCTTCGCATGCAGCATCGAACCGTTCCACTCGAAAACGCGCACGCCGGCCTCGAGCAGCGGCCGATAGCCCGCGCGCGACAGCGAGCCGACGGCCGGAATGTCGTTGCTGCCGGGCACCAGCAGGCGCACGTCGACGCCGTCGCGTGCGGCCGCGATCAGCGCCTGCACGTACGGCGCGACGCCGATGAAGTACGCGTCGGTCAACCACAGGTTCGTGCGCGCCATGCCGGCGATCAACTGATCGAGGCGGTACAGGCCGGCCGTGTTCGGCACCGTCGCTACCACGCGCAGGTCGGTCTGCCCGTGCGGCAGGCAGCGCGTGCTCTCGTCGATGACATCGGCTGCGAGCGGCTCGCCAAGCTGGTTCCAGATATCCGCGAACGCCTGCACGAGTTCGCACAGCACCCGGCCGCGCAGCGCTACCGCGGTGTCGCGCCACGGCGGGATGTGGCGCAGCGGGTCGCCGAGCCACCTGCCGCTGACGCACAGGCCGCCGACGAAGCCGACCGTGTTGTCGACGACCAGCAGTTTGCGGTGGTCGCGCGACAGCCAGCCGAACGGGCTGGCGAAACGCGGCGGGTTGTAGACGCGGACCTCGCCGCCGGCCTCGAGCAGCGGCGCCCAGAAACCGGCCGACGATTGGCCGAGGCAGCCGAGCCAGTCGCGCACGACGCATACGCGCACGCCGGCGCCGGCGCGCTCGACGAGCGCGGCGCGGAACTCGCGCCCGGTTTCGTCGTCGCGAAAAATGTAATTCTCGAACAGGATCGCGCTGTGGGCGCCGCGAATCGCCGCGAGCCAGGCGTCGAAGTTCGCGCGGCCATCGATCAGCAGTTCGGCGCTGTTGCCCTCGATCAGCGGCGCGCCGGCCGCGCGGCTGAACGCCTGCTCGGCGAGCTGGCGCAGCGCCGGACTGGTGCCGGGAGCAGCAGGCAGGGGAGAGGCAGCCATCGGTCGAGTGTAACGGGTGCGCCAGGTTATCTTCGTGCAGAGCGGCCCCCACGCCGGCAGGGCCTATAATTGCTTGGACACGCGGGCCGGATGGATATCCACCAGGCTGCTGCCCTGATGATGAGCGAAGCGTACCGCCGATTGAACAGCTCGTTGCCGGACCGCCGCGCGCCCGGTGCGGGCGCGTTCGCGAGCGACGCGCGTGCGCTGCGTGCGTGGGCGGCGGCGTTGCCGATGGCCAATTCCGAGGCCGCGTCGCGCCGCTTGCTGGACGGGCTGCGCAGCCTGAATCGGCAACGCCTGGATGGCGCGCGGCGATTCGAGGCGCTGGAAATCCTGCGTGGACCCTTGATCCAGCTCGCCGCATCGATCGAGAAGCGGGTCATCGGCACCAGCTTTCCATTGCCGCCGCACAAGGCGGAACTCGGCGCGCTCGGGATGGATTTCCAGGGCGAACTCGCGACCGGCTACCGCGCTGCCCTTGCGGAACTGTGCGCGCCGAACGGCGCGGTCCCGTTCCTGCGCGGCAAGCGGGTCACGCTCGCCGCGCTGCGCGCGCTGCAGCATGCCGGCGAACATCTCGCCAAGGCGTATCTGATCTATCGCACGCCGCCGACGGGTGCGTGGCGCGCACTGCATGCGGCGCATGGGTTCATCGCATCCTTGCGCCTCGATGATCGCAGCATCGACCGCGCGGCGGATTCCGGCGTGAATGCGCGCGAGGCGTACCTGCATGCGCTGCTGTTCGCGCTGGCCAATCCGTACAGCCATACGCAGCGCGAACAGGTCGAGATCCTCGCCCTGGCGCGCGCCTTGGCGCCGCATTGCGAACTGCATGCAGGCAAACCGGACCGGCATGAGGTCAGATTCGACAGCGATGGGGACTGCGGCCCGGGCTACGTGCCCGAAGAAGAAAACGGCCAGCGTGATGCACTCGCGCTGCGTCTCGATGCGGCGCTGGCCTTCGCCGACGGCGCGATCAGGAACGCCGGCGAAGGCGATCGGGTCGCGGCGATGCACATGCGCGGCGGCAAATCGCTGCGCATCGATGCGTGCCTACTGCGCCGCGTGGTCGCAGGACTGCGCTCGCGCGGCACGCGCAGCCACGTGCGTCTCGGTGGCGGCTATGAAATGGACACCGTTCTCGGCCTGCACGATCTGCATTTCGTGCTCGCCGGCGGCGAGGATTTCGAGAGTTTCATGCATCGCGTACGCGGTCAGGTGATCAGCCTCAGCGATGCGGATCTCGGCGCGACCTGGCGGGCCACCGCGCGCTCGCCGGGTCGCGCGGTACGCCTGCGCGCGCGCGTGCTCGACCATGGGCTCGGCGGCTACCAGTTGCTCTGGGAACGCACCGGCAACGGCGACAGCGTGCATGCGCGGGTCGGCGAGCTGGTCGGTCTCGCGCTGCCGGGCGCCGACTCCGACAGCCGTTCGGAATGGATGATCGGCGTGGTGCGCTGGCTGCGCATCGACGATGAAGGTCGTGTCGATGCCGGTATCCAGCTGCTCGCGCGCCATGCATTGCCGATCGGAGTGCGCGCCGCCGGCCACGAGGGCATGCCTGCGATTCGCGGCCTGCTGCTCGCCGCGCTGGATACGCGCAGTGCGCTGGATTACGCTGCACTGCTGGTGCCGACCGAAGTCGATCGGGCTGCGGCTGCGCTCGAACTGAGCATTCCGGCCGACCAGTACGGGCCGCCGTCGCCGGCGCGCATCGAGCAGGCGACGAGCCTGCGCGTGATCGAGGCGAGCGGCACCTTTCAACACTTCGCGTTTGCGCCGTACGGCGGCGCGGTGGCCGACGCCGCTGCCGCCGCGTCGGCCGTGGACGCGCTCAGCACCGGAACGTTTGCCTGATCATGTCCAGCAGCTCCCTGCATGAAACCGCTGCACGCCGCCCGAGCGTCGGCGTGGCGATCGGCGCGATCGCGGTCGGCGGCCGTGCGCCCGACCAGGCGCCGGTCGTCGTGCAATCGATGACGAATACCGACACCGCCGATGTCGCCGCCACCGCCAGGCAGGTCGCCGAACTGGCGCGCGCCGGCTCCGAACTCGTGCGCATCACGGTCGACAGGCCCGAAGCCGCCGCCGCGGTACCGCGCATCCGCGAGCGCCTCGACATGATGGGTGTCCGCGTGCCGCTGATCGGCGACTTCCACTACAACGGCCACCAGTTGCTCGAACGCGAACCGGCTTGCGCCGAGGCGCTGGCGAAATACCGCATCAATCCGGGCAATGTCGGTTTTGGCAGGAAGAGGGACACGCAGTTCGCCGCGATCATCGAGTTCGCGCTGAAGTACGCGAAGCCGGTGCGCATCGGCGCGAACTGGGGCTCGCTGGATCAGTCGATGGTCGCGACGCTGATGGACGAGAACCACGCGCGCGCCGAACCGTGGGACGCGGCGCGGGTCGGTCGCGAGGCGTTGATCCGCTCCGCGCTGGATTCTGCAGCGCGCGCCGAAGAGCTCGGTCTCGCGCGCGATCGCATCATCCTGTCGTGCAAGGTCTCCGGGGTGCAGGAACTGATCGCGGTCTACCGCGACCTCGCCGCGCGCTGCGACTACGCGTTGCACCTCGGGCTCACCGAGGCCGGCATGGGCTCGAAGGGCATCGTCGCCTCGACCGCCGCGCTCGGCGTGCTGCTGCAGGAAGGGATCGGCGACACGATCCGCATCTCGCTCACTCCCGAGCCGGGCGAATCGCGCACCCGCGAGGTCATCGTCGCCCAGGAACTGCTGCAGACGATGGGCCTGCGCGCGTTCACGCCACTGGTCACCGCCTGTCCGGGTTGCGGGCGTACCACCAGTACGCTGTTCCAGGAGCTGGCCAAGACCGTGCAGGACCATGTACGCGCGAA
Organism: Lysobacterales bacterium; assembly: GCA_044445505.1. Taxonomy (GTDB): domain Bacteria; phylum Pseudomonadota; class Gammaproteobacteria; order Xanthomonadales; family Rhodanobacteraceae; genus Dokdonella_A. Next base: position 645 of record JBIODY010000179.1, on the reverse strand, counting down.
GATGCCGGAATGGCGCCTGCAGTACGACGGTGTCGAGAACCTGACCCTCGCGGTGATGGGCTGCGTGGTCAACGGTCCCGGCGAATCCAAGCACGCCGACATCGGCATCTCGTTGCCCGGCACCGGCGAAGCGCCGGCCGCGCCGGTATTCATCGATGGCGCGAAGGCGATGACCCTGCGCGGCGACAATATCGCGAACGACTTCGTGGGCGTGGTCGAGGCGTACGTCGCGCGCAAATACGCCGCGCGTGCGTAGTCCGATCCGGGCCGCGGTTTCCCGTGCGAGCGGCTTCAGTCGCGATGCTCTTCGCCTTCGCGCGCGCCAAACACCGTCTCCGCACAACCCTCGCGCATCCATGCACTCGCAAGTCGGTCTGCACCTCCGTCTACAGCCGTTCGCCGGCGCGCAGCCGTGCAGCGCGAAAGCCCGACTCACCTCCTGAAGGGCAGGGCTTCAAGCATCGCGGCTGAAGCTGCTCCCACATCTTATTCCTCGAACTGCGCGAGTCCTTCCGTCTCGCAGCGTGCGACGGCGTCGACGCGCGTCTTCTGCCAGTGCGCAACCCAGCATTCGTCGTAGACCGAGCAATAGCAGATGTCCATGCCGAAACGCGGCAGTGCATCGTGAAAGCGTTTGGCAACGTC
>JBIODY010000178.1:0-5361 GCA_044445505.1 Lysobacterales bacterium | reverse complement strand
TCGGCCGTGGGAAGTGGCTGCAGCCGTACACCGAGGCGACGCTGGCCGCTCTGCCGGGAGAAGGCATCCGCCACGTTCAGGTGCTGTGTCCCGGATTCGCGGTCGACTGCCTGGAAACGCTCGAGGAGATCGCAATCGCCAACCATGCGCGCTTCCTGCATGCCGGCGGCGAACGCTTCGAATACATCCCGGCGTTGAATGCGGGCGACGACCATGTCGCGGCGCTTGCCGAACTGATCCTGCGCCAGGCCCGGGGCTGGCCCGAATTCGATCCGGGCTGGGACGCGACGCGTGCCGCGGCGCAGCGCAATGCCGCGCGCGTGCGCGCCGAACGCCTGCGCGATGCGCGACGCTGAGGAAGTCCGCATCGAGTTGGCCCAGGCGACGCTCGCGGCGAAACGCTGGGGCGATCCCGCCCTGCCGCCGCTGCTCGCGCTGCACGGCTGGCTCGACAACGCGGGCAGTTTCGACGCGCTTGCGCCGCGGCTGGCGGACACCTGGCAGGTTCTCGCGCTGGACCTGCGCGGACACGGCCGCTCAACGCATATCGCGCCCGGCGCGTGGTACCACTATGTCGACTACTTCGACGAACTGCGCGCGGTGCTGGATCATTTCGGCTGGGCGCGTGCGGACCTGCTCGGGCATTCGCTCGGTGGCACGCTGGCGAGCCTGTTCGCGGCACTGTATCCACAGCGGGTCGGCGAGTTGCTGCTGATCGAGGCGCTGGGCCCGTTGACCACGACGTTCGACGATGCGTTGCCGCAACTGCGCCGCGCACTCGACCAGCATGCGGCGTTCGCGACACGGCGGCCGCTGCGCGTGTTTGCCGGTCTTGCCGATGCGATCGCGGCGCGCCGCGCGGCGAACGATCTGTCCGAAGCCGCTGCGCGAGCGCTGGTGAGCCGTGGCGTGGACACGGTCGATGGAGGTTTCGTCTGGTCCAGCGATCCGCGCCTGACCCTGGCCAGTCCGCAGCGCTATACCGAGGAGCAGGTGTTGGCGATGCTTCGCGGCATCCGTGCGCGGACTCTGCTCGTTCTCGCGGATCCGGCAACGAGCTATCTGCCGAGCGCGATGATGGATATGCGTGCGGCGCAGGTGTCCGGCATCCGCGTGGCGCGGTTGCCGGGCCACCATCATCTGCATCTGGAACAGGCGGACGCGGTCGCGGAGGCGATTCGCGTATTTCGCGCCCACTCGCCGTGACCTGGTTTGGCAGGAGCCGCTTCAGCCGCGATGCTTTCGATCAACGCATCGCGGCTGCCTGCGGTGGACAAGGCTTCATCAGCCCGCAGGCGCGTGGATCAGGCGGCTCAATTCGGCCTTCAGCGCCTGGCCATGGATGCGCAGCCAGTCGCGTTGCTCGCGCCAGTCCGGATACAGGTTCTCGACCAGCGCCCAGAAGCGCGGCGAGTGACTGCGGATGCGCAGGTGACACAGTTCGTGCACGACCACGTAGCGCAACGCGGCCGGCGGGGCCAGCGCAAGCGCGAGGTCGAGCGTCACCCGATCGCGGGTGTCGAGGCTGCCCCACAAACTCTTCAATGGACGCAGTTTCACCGCGGTCGGCGCGCGCCCGAGTTCGGGGCAGTAGCGCGCGAGGTAGCGGCTGACGTCGCGGCGGATCTGCGCCTCGAGGAACGAGCGCAGCAGCGCACGCGCCGCCGGCAAGGTCGATTTGCCGTGCGGCCGCGGCAGGGTCAGCACCAGGCGATCGTCGAGCTGTTCGATCTGCGGATATGCGCCATCGCGCCACGACAGGCGCGTGGTCTCGCCGCGCAACGGCATGACCGTCGCCGCGCCAGGCTTCAACGCGGGCGGCGCGGAGCCGAGGCTGAGTTCGTCGAGCTTGCGCTCCAGCCACTCGCCATGTTTGCGCAGGAATGCGAACACCTGGGCCGGGTGGGTGCCTTCGGGGTAGGTGACGCGGGCACCGCCCGGGGTCACGGTCAGGCGCAGCCGGCGCGCCTGAGGATGGCTCTTGCGCAGGACCTTGATCATCTCGCCCGCAGGCGTCGCCAGTTCAAGGTAGTCGTTCGCAAGATCCACTTTCTGCTCCCGCCGGGGTGTCTATTCGTGCTCGCCAGGACGCGGCAATCCGAACCACTTTTCCAGATGACCGAACAGATTCTTCAGTTCGAGCGTCATCAACGCAAAGCTCGCATCCAGTTCGGCGCGAGCCGATTCCGCGGTGCCCTCGCCGAGCCCGTCGAGCACGATGTCGAGGAACCTGAGCTTGTGCACGACGAGGTCTTCGCCGAGCACGAAACTCATCCGATCGTCGAACACGAGGCCGAGCTGGAACACCTGCTTGCCTGACTTCAGATGCTCCCTGACTTCGTCCGATTCAAGGTCCTGGCGACGACACCGGACCACGGCGCCGGCCTCGGCCGGATCGCGCAGCTCGCACTCTTCGCCGAGCGCCAGTCCCGCTGGCAGCTTGCCATCAATCAGCCACCCCGTCATCAGCGTCCTGACGGATTCCTCGGGCGCCATCGGCGTGGCTGGAAAGCGGCCCAGCGCCTCGCGGACTTCGCTGACCGCATCCTCGGCCGCCTTGCGGCTGGCAGTATCGACGACGAACCAGCCGTTTTCCGTGTCCAGATAAGCATACAGACGTGACGGGCGTATGAAAGCGCGCGGCAGAAGTTCCGAAATCACCTCTTCTTTCAATCGCTTGCGTTCCTTGGCTCCGATCCGGCGAGCCACCTTTGCGGTGACTTTCGCGAGCCGGCCGGCGAGTTCCTCGTTGACCACGACGCTCGGCAGCAGGCGTTCTTCGGTGCCGATCGTGACCAGGCAGAATGCCCCGATCCGGTGCAACAGCTCCTCGCTGTCACGGCCATACGGCGAGACGAAGCCGCGTGTGGCGAGTTCCAGCGGGCCGCATTGACGAAGGCGCCGCGAATCGAACTGCTTTTCGAGTTTCTTCAGGGATCTGGCGGTGCTTTCGGGAAAACGGAACAGGCTGAGGTTGCGAAAGAACATGTTTGAGGGCCGAGGGCTGAGGTTGGGCGGGGATTTTCTTTTCCGTCATCCCGGGCGAAGGGGATCCAGTTTCGCGGATCAGGAGGCTGGCTTGCGGGCTGCATTCGCAGTCCGTCCCTCGGGCCGCCTACGGCACAGGCTTGCGCCGGAATGACGGGCAAAAGGCGTGATTTCTTCTAAGTCGAATCGTGCTCGCGACCCGCGAGCCACACCCCCGTGCGCGATGTGTCGTCGCGCGCACCGAGTCCGGCGAAATCGAACAGTCCGGTGTCGGCGAGTTGCGAAGGCTCGACCTTGCCGAGTGCGCGGAAGATCGTCTCGGTGCGGCCCGGATGGTTCTTCTCCCACTCGCCCAGCATCGCCTTGATCGCCTGGCGCTCGAGATTCCGCTGCGAGCCGCACAGGTTGCACGGCATGATCGGGAATCCGCGCTGCGCCGCGTACGCGGCGATGTCGTGTTCCGCGCAGTAGGCGAGCGGGCGAATCACGATATGGCGGCCGTCGTCAGAACGCAGCTTCACCGGCATCGCCTTCAGGCTGCCCTGGTGGAACAGGTTCAGGAACAGCGTCTCGACGATGTCGTCGCGATGGTGGCCGAGCGCGATCTTCGAGTAACCGTGTTCGGCGGCGAACGCGTACAGCGCGCCGCGGCGCAGCCGCGAGCACAGGCTGCACATCGTCTTGCCTTGCGCAATCACGCGCTTGACGACGCGGTAGGTGTCCTGTTCGAGGATCTGGAACGGCACGCCGAGCGCGCGCAGGTATGTCGGCAACACAGCCGGATCGTAGCCCGGCTGTTTCTGGTCGAGGTGCACCGCAACCAGTTCGAAGCGCACCGGCGCCTTCGCCTGCAGTCTCAGCAGGATGTCTAGCAACGCGTAGGAATCCTTGCCGCCGGACAGACAGACCATCACTCGATCGCCATCCTCGATCAGGTTGAAGTCGGCGATCGCCCGGCCGACCTGATGGCGCAGGCGCTTGGCCAGCTTGTCGGCTTCGTGGTCGAGCTTGCGGGCCATGAGTGCGTTCATGCAGCCGCACATTGTAGTCGTCACGGTCTCAAGTTCCGATACGCATGCAACTCGTCGCCGTTGCGAACGGCCAGCGGTTCGAGCTGAAGCGCGGCCGGGTTGCGGTCTGTCCGCACGACTGCCGATGCGCGCACCCACTTTCGCGGCCGGCGCCAATACGGCAAGATTCGCCGTCCATGCCGCACGGGCATTCGCAGTCCGATGTGTCGAGACGGATCCCCGGACGGATTTCCCCGCTTTCATTCCGCCCGTCTGCCGCGTTCTGAACGCTCGAGACAAGCCAGCGCATATCCCGGAGCGCGTCGCACATGAGCAGCATCCCGTCCGTGGCCGCCGCCAGAGCCGATACGGCGCGCCAGGCCAACGCGATCCGTTTCCTTGCCGCCGATGCGGTCGAGAGGGCCAAGTCCGGCCACCCCGGCATGCCGATGGGCATGGCCGAGATCGCATTGGCGTTGTGGACGCGCCACCTCAAGCACAACCCGGCCAATCCGCACTGGCCGGACCGTGATCGTTTCGTGCTCTCGAACGGTCACGGCTCGATGCTGCAGTACGCATTGCTGCACCTTTCGGGTTACGACTTGCCGCTCGATGAACTGAAGAACTTCCGCCAGCTGCATTCGAGGACGCCAGGTCATCCCGAGGTCGGAGTCACGCCGGGAGTTGAGACCACGACCGGACCGCTCGGCCAGGGACTCGCGAATGCGGTCGGCCTCGCTCTTGGCGAGAAATTGCTCGCCGCCGAGTTCAACCGCCCGGGCCACGCGATCGTCGATCACCACACCTGGGTATTCCTCGGCGACGGCTGCCTGATGGAAGGCATCTCGCACGAGGCCTGCGCATTGGCCGGCACCTGGCAGCTTGGAAAACTGATCGCGCTGTACGACGACAACGGCATCTCGATCGATGGCCAGGTGCAGGGCTGGTTCACCGACGACAGCGCGGCGCGCTTTCGCGCCTACGGCTGGCAGGTGATCGGGCCAATCGACGGTCACGATGTCGATGCGGTTGACGACGCGATCGTCGAAGCGAAGAGCAACAGCGCGCAGCCGAGCTTCATCCTCTGCCGCACCGTGATCGGCAAAGGTGCGCCGACCCGCGCCGGCACCGCGAAGGCGCATGGCGAAGCGCTCGGCGCAGACGAACTCGGCGCGGCGCGCAAGGCGCTCGATTGGCCCTACGCGCCGTTCGAGATTCCCGGCGACATCTACGCAGAATGGGACGCGCGTGCCGAGGGCGCGGCACTCGAAGCGGCGTGGAACGCGAAGTTCGGCGCATTCAAGGGCGCGAATGCCGAAGCCGCACTCGAGTTCTTGCGGCGCATCCACGGCGACCTGCCCGC
>JBIODY010000177.1:0-5370 GCA_044445505.1 Lysobacterales bacterium | reverse complement strand
GTGATGGCAATGCCGGCGCGAATCGGTAAATATCCGTGAATGCCTGGTCCCGGACCGATGCTCGCAGCGCGTTCCGGGCGCAATCATGGGAATATCCGCGCTGGTCTCGGCGCGGTCGCGAGCGTTTTGCGAATGACCCGCCGGATACGGCAATTTCCCCGCTGCACAAGCCCTGATTCCACCGATGAGCCGACCCGACAACACCATCAAGCTGCTGCTGATCGACGACTCGGTCGAGGACGCGGAGCAGATCATCAGCATGCTGCGCAACGGCGGCATCGCGGTGCGTCCGTCGCGTGCGACCAACGACGCGGAACTCGAAGCGGCGCTGGAACAGCAGACACCCGACCTCATCGTGGCCGACCTCGCTTGCAAGGAACTCAAGCTGCCGCATATCCGTGCCGCAGTCGAACGCAGCGGTCGCGACATCTCCCTGATCGCATGCGGCCGCAGCGTGTCCGAGGACGTGGTGGTCGGCGCGTTTCGGGATGGCGCACGCGCGCTGATCCTGCGCGATTCGCACGAACACGTGCAGCTGGTCGTCAAGCGCGAATTCGAGGCATTGACGATGCGGCGCAGCGTGCGCCGTCTGGAGGCGTCCCTGCGCGAATCGGAACGTCGTTGCGAGGCGCTGCTCGATTCTTCGCGTGATCCGATCGCGTTCGTCCACGAAGGCATGCACGTGCGTGCGAACAAGGCGTATCTGGAGATGTTCGGTTTCGACGACTTCGAGGACGTCGAGGGCATGTCGATCCTCGACATGATCGCGCCCGCCGACGCCGACGATTTCAAGACCCTGCTGAAGCGCCTTTCGAAGGGCGAGAAACCGCCGCAGCGCCTCAACCTCAAAGCCAGGCGTGGCGACGGCACGACCTTCAACGCGATGATCGAGTTCGCCGAAGCGAGCTACGAGGGCGAACCGTGCCAGCAGATCACGTTCCGCCTGCACACGGCCGACGCGAGTCTCGAGCAGGAACTCGACGCGCTGCGCTCGAAGGACCTGATCACGGATCTGTTCAATCGCCAGCACCTGATGGCGCTGATCGAGCAAAGCACCGCACAGGCCGCCAACGGCAGGAGCGAGCAGGCCCTGCTGCTGATCGAGCCGGACAACTTCAAGCAGGTGCTCGACACGATCGGACTCGGCAACGCCGATGTGCTGCTCGGCGATCTGGCGAACGTGCTGCGCAAGCACCTGGGCGAGTCGGAAGTCGCGGGACGCGTGGCCGAGCACATGTTCGGCGTGCTCTCGACATCGCGCAGCGCGGAATCGACGCGACAACTCGCCGAGACGCTGCGCAGCGCGTTCAGCGAGCGCATCTTCGAGGTCGGCAAGCAGTCGATCAGCCTCACCGTGAGCGTCGGCGCCGCGTTGATCGGCGAGAAGAACGCGAACGCGACGACGGTATCGAACCTGGCCGGCACGGCGCTGCGCGGAGCGCAGGCCGAAGGGGGCAACCGAGTCCAGTTGATCGACCCGTCCGAGCAGGACAAGGCGGCCGCGGAGACCTCACGGCGCTGGCTCACCCTGATCGACGATGCGCTCGAACACAATAAATTCGTCCTGTACTACCAGCCGATCATCAGCCTGCACGGCGCGGAAGGCGACTTCTACGAGATCCTGCTGCGCATGGCCGGGCCGAACGGCGAGATTGCGCCGAACCAGTTCATGGGCGTGGCCGAACGCAATGGCAAGCTGCCGGCGATCGACCGCTGGGTCATTGCGAATGCGATCCGTGCGATCGCCGAACGCGAACGCGCCGGTCATCGCACCACGTTCTTCATCAAGCTGACCCCGCAATCGCTGGACGATCAGACCCTGTTGCCGTGGATCGCCCAGCAGCTCAAGACCGCACGCCAGCGCGGCGATTCGCTGGTGTTCGAGATGCCGGAAAGCAAGGTCGTCACCAACCTGAAACCGGCGCGCGCATTCGCGAAGGGCCTCGAGCAGATCCATTGCGGCTTCGCGCTGGAGCAGTTCGGTTCAGGCCTCAACTCGTTCCAGCTGCTCAAGCACATTCCCGCGCACTATCTGAAGATCGACCGCAACTTCATGGCCGAGCTGCCCAAGCACAAGGAAAACCAGGACAAGATCAAGGACATCTGCGAGCAGGCGCACCACGCCGGCAAACTGACCGTCGCCGAATTCGTGGAGGACGCGGCAAGCATGTCGATCCTGTTCAGCTGCGGTGTCAACTTCGTGCAGGGCAACTTCCTGCAGGAGCCCGAGAAAATCCTCAGCCACAACGCGGCGGCGTAGCCCGGGCCCACACGCTTTGACGAAGAGCCGGAAGAAAAAGCCCGGACACGGGATCAAGGCGGATCGAGCAAAAAACCTCCGCCGTTATCCGCATTGACCCGCGCAAAAAGCTCGCGCTCTCTCGTCATTCGCCCCGGATCAGGCCGCCGCGCGCAGCGCCGCGATGCGCTCTTCGAGCGGCGGATGGCTCATGAACAGGCGCGCGACGCCGCCCTCGCCGGAAATGCCGAATGCCTGGATCGCCTTGGGCAGCGCGGTCTGGCCCTGGTTCCCGGCGAGACGCTGCAGCGCTGCGATCATGTTGTCACGACCGCCAAGGCGCGCGCCGCCGGCATCGGCACGGAATTCGCGCCAGCGCGAGAACCACATGACGACGATCGAGGCGAGAAAACCGAGCCCGACCTGCAACACCATGACGATGATGAAGTAGAAGAAACCACCGCCGCTGCCTTCGCTGTTGCGGTTGCCGCTCAATGCATTGTCGACGACCGTGCCGATGATCCGTGCGAAGAAGATCACGAAGGTGTTGAGCACGCCCTGGATCAGGCCCATGGTGACCATGTCGCCGTTCGCGACATGGGTAATCTCGTGGCCGAGCACGGCCTGGACCTGGTTGCGGTCCATGCTCCGCAACAGCCCGCTGCTGACCGCGACGAGCGCATGGTTGCGACTCATGCCGGTCGCGAACGCGTTCATGTCCGGCGCGTCGTAGACCGCGACTTCCGGCATGCCGATGCCGGCTTTCTGCGCCTCGCCTTTCACCGCGTCGAGCAGCCAGCGTTCGGATTCGTTGCGCGGCTGGCTGATCACCTGCGCGCCGGTCGTGCGCTTGGCGATCCACTTCGACATCGCCAGCGAAATGAACGAGCCGCCCATGCCCAGCACCGCGGCCATCAGCAGCAGGCCCGAGTAGTTGCCCAGGCGCACATGGAACACGCCCTGCACGATGAACAGGACGATGTTCAGCAGCACCAGCACCGCGATGTTGGTGCCGACAAAAAGAAGGACGCGCAGCATGGGTTGGCTCCGGAAATGGATTGTGGATCGTGCCTGGCTGATGATGTGGTGCGTCGGCGTCAAACTCAAGTCCACGGGTATCGGCCATGCTCGGCCGCGCTCGCGTTACGATCGGCGCACTCCTTTCCTGTTCCTGGCCATGTACCGCGGACGCTTCGCTCCCTCGCCCACCGGACACCTGCATTTCGGTTCGCTGGTCGCTGCGCTCGGCAGCTGGCTCGCCGCGCGCGCGGCCGAGGGCATTTGGCTCGTGCGCATGGAGGATATCGACCGCGGGCGCGAAGTGCCCGGCGCCGCCGCGGACATTCTCGCCGCGCTCCCCGCATTCGGGCTCGAGTCCGACGAAACGGTGGTTTTCCAGAGTGCGCGCGGCGCCGGCTACGCCGCCGCATTGCATCGCCTGGACGTGTCCGGTCATGCGTACCGCTGCTGGTGCAGCCGCGCCGATCTGGAACGCTTCGCCGGCATCCACCCGCGCGACTGCATCGCCGCGCCGGCGTCACGCCCGCCTGCGTGGCGCGTGCGCGTCGGTGACGCAACGATCGCATTCGAAGACGCGATCCAGGGCCTGCACACCCAGGATCTCGGCCGCGAGGCCGGCGATTTCGTGATCTGGCGGGCAGACGGCGGCTGCGCCTACCAGCTCGCGGTCGTCGTCGACGACGCGGCGCAGGGCATGACCGCCGTGGTGCGTGGCGCCGACCTGCTCGATTCGACGCCGCGCCAGATCCTGCTGCAACGCCTGCTCGGTCTGGCGCAACCGGCCTACGCGCATCTGCCGCTCGCGCTCGGCATGGACGGCAGCAAGCTCAGCAAGCACGAGCGGGCGCTGGCGGTCGACGCAGCCGATCCGCTGCCGGCATTGCGCGCGGCGCTGCGGTTCCTCGGCCAGCCGTTGCCGGATGCGGGCACGCCGCGCGACCTGCTCGCGCTGGCGGCGCGGGACTTCGATGAGCGGCGGATTCCGCGCGCACCCTCGATACCGCGGCCAATTGCCGCGCTGCGCAACGCAACCCGCTGAAGCTCAGGCACAATCGTTGCGGTCCACCACGTTCAAGGAGTACGAGTCATGACGACGCGCGTCGCCCTGGTCACCGGCGGAACCGGCGGAATCGGCACTGCGATCTGCAGGTACCTCGCCAAACTCGGCCACAAGGTCGCGACCAACTATCGCGACGAAGCGAAGACAAGGGCTTGGCAGGATGCGCAGCGCAAGGACGGTTTCGATTTCGCGATCGCGCGCGGCGACGTCGCGGACGCCACGGGCGCCGAGGCCATGGTGCGCGAAATCGAGCGCCAGCTCGGGCCCGTCGAAGTGCTGGTCAACAACGCCGGAATCACGCGCGATACGACCTTCCACAAGATGAATGCGCTGCAGTGGCACGACGTGATAGCGACCAACCTCGGTTCGTGCTTCAACGTGACCCGCCCGGTCATCGACGGCATGCGCGCGCGCAAGTGGGGCCGCATCGTGCAGATCAGTTCGATCAATGGCCAGAAGGGCCAGTACGGCCAGGCGAACTACGCGGCCGCCAAGGCCGGCATGCACGGCTTCACGATCTCGCTGGCACAGGAGAACGCGAAGTTCGGCATCACCGTGAACACGGTCTCGCCGGGATACGTCGGCACCGACATGGTGATGGCCGTACCCGAAGACGTGCGCGCGAAAATCGTCGCCCAGATCCCGATCGGCCGCCTCGGCGATCCGGACGAAATCGCGTTCGCGGTCGGCTTCTTCATCGACGAGCAAGCACGCTGGATCACCGGCGCGAACCTCGCCATCAACGGCGGCCAGTACATGGGTTGGTGAGCGCCGCGCTTTGCCGATGCCATCCGGCATCGGCAGCGGCGTTCACCAGGTGAGGCAGGATGCCGAACGGGCGGGTCCGCCAGGGACGGCTAGCCATGATGGCGTGGAAAGAGCCATGGACGGCGCGCGCGAAAATCTGACACCGCGCATAGCCGATGCCCTTGGCATTGCGAGTTTTTGTGGGAGCGGCTTCAGCCGCGATGCTTCAAGCCCCCTTCAAGGGAGGATTGGGCAGGGGTAGTACTTTTCTCCCCAAACCACGCAAAGCATCGCGGCTGAAGCC
>JBIODY010000176.1:0-5397 GCA_044445505.1 Lysobacterales bacterium | reverse complement strand
CCGGCGTGTACTGAGACCTCGGGGTGACCCCGTATACGTATACGGCGTCGGCTAGCTCGACCACTTAGCTGGCTTTCTGGCTCCGGGATCTCGAGCCGGAGGACGAGCGCGCCTACACCTTGTTCGCGCAATCGATCGACCGCAGCGGCTACGCCCGCGGCACACTCGCGCCGCGGCCCGGCATGCAGGCGGAAGTGCCGGCGCCCGACCCGCGCGTGTGGCTCGGCATGCAGGACATGATGGGCGCGATGACGATGGGCGACATGGATGGGGTGGGAGGGGCGTCAGCCCCGATTTCTGTGCGTGAAGCATCGGGGCTGAAGTCCCTCCCACAACAGCCGCACGCCGGACACAGCGTGGCGCATGGCGACATGAAGATGAGTGCCGCCCCGCAAGTCCGGCATGCGCGCACCGAATACGGTCCGAACGTCGACATGCATGTCGGCATGCCGCGCACCAATCTCGATGACCCCGGCATCGGCCTGCGCGACAACGGGCGCCGCGTATTGACCTATGCCGATCTGCACACGGTCGGCGGCCCGATCGATGCGCGCGAACCGTCACGCGAGATCGAGCTGCATCTGACCGGCAACATGGAACGTTTCGTCTGGTCGTTCGACGGCGTGAAGTTCTCCGACGCCAGGCCGGTGCACTTCCACAGCGGCGAGCGGTTGCGCCTCGTGCTGGTCAACGACACGATGATGAATCATCCGATCCATCTGCACGGCATGTGGAGCGAGCTGGACGGTCCCGACGGAAAATTCCAGGTGCGCAAGCACACGATCAACGTGCAGCCGGCGCAGCGCATCACCTATCAGGTCAGTGCCGACAACCCGGGCCGCTGGGCGTATCACTGCCATCTGCTCTATCACATGGAGACCGGCATGATGCGCGAGATGGTGGTGTCATGAGCGCATGGCTCGGCGTTGATGCGTCCGCGTCGTGCCGCGCCGCGCTGCTCGCGGTGGTCATGCTGGCGATGCCGCCGGCCGCCTTTGCGCAGGACAGCGATTCAATCAGCCCCGCGAAGACTGGCGTGCAGGACATGTCCGACATGGATCATTCCGGCATGCAGGGCATGGACCACGCCCCGATGCCACCGGATGCCGATGCGATGCATGGCACGCAGCACGCCGCCGCGCAAGAGGGGGACCACGGCTCGATGCAGGGCATGGATTCGATGTCCGGCATGACGATGGGTCCGATGCAGGGCGGTCGTGCACCGGCGGACGCGCGCAGTGCGGACTATTCCGATGGCATCGGTTACGGCGCGATGCAGGGCATGGAGATGCTCGACAACCTGCCACGCGGCAGGTTGCTGATCGACCAGCTGGAAGCGTTCCACGGCAGCGACGCGAATGGCCAGACGTGGGAAGGCGAAGGCTGGTACGGCAACGACCTGGACAAGTTGTGGGTGCGCAGCGCAGGCGAACGCAGTCGCGGCACCCTCGCACATGCCGACGTCGAGGCGTTCTGGAACCGCAACATCGCCGCGTTCTGGAGCGCCCAGCTCGGCGTGCGCCACGATTTCGGCGAAGGTCCGGCGCGCACCTGGGCCGCATTCGGCGTGCAGGGGATTTCGCCGTACTGGTTCGAACTCGAAGCGACCGCTTATGTCGGTCAGTCCGGGCGTGCCGCGGCGCGCCTGCGCGCAGAATACGAACTGGCGATCACCCAGCGCCTGATCCTGCAGCCGGAAGCGGAAGTCGATTTCTACGCCAGGGACGATCGCGCACGCCGCATCGGCAGCGGCCTGTCCGATGCGCAACTCGGCTTGCGCCTGCGTTACGAATTCCATCGCCAGTTTGCGCCGTACATCGGTGCCAACTGGATCCGCCGAATCGGCACGACCGCCGACTATGCGCGCGCAAGCGGCGAATCGGCATTCGACCGGCAAGTCGTTGCCGGCATCCGCGTCTGGTTCTGACGTTCCACCGGGAGGTTGCCATGAGATTCATTGCAGCGGTTGTCATCGTGATCGTGCTCGGCCTGTGCGGACTCGCGGCGTTCGCCTGGTCGGGCCTGTACGACATCGGCGCGGACAAGCCGCACACGCGTCCGGTGTACGCATTCATGCAGACCCTGCGCGAGCGTTCGATCGAGGAGCACGCAAGAGACATCGCGACGCCGCGTCTCGACGACGAGGCGATGATCCTCGCCGGCGCCGGCCACTACGCGGCGATGTGCACCGGTTGCCACCTCGCACCCGGCATGCAGGACTCCGAAATCCGTCCGGGCTTGTATCCGCAACCACCGAATTTGTCGCAGGCGCGCGTCGACCCGCGCGAGGCGTTCTGGGTCATCAAGCACGGTATCAAGATGAGCGCGATGCCGGCCTGGGGGGCGAGCCACGACGATGCGACGATCTGGAGCATGGTCGCGTTCGTGCAGAAGCTGCCGGCCATGACGCCAGCCGACTACAAGGCGATAACCGCGAAAGCGCCACCGGACGAGGACATGCCGATGGGCGAGGGCGCCGGACAGCATGAACACAGCCATGAGCAGGGTGATGCTGCTGCTCCCGAATCCGGGGACACGCATCCGGATGGCGGCTGACGCCATTGTGCAGCGTAGAGTGCGATGGGTTCTTGCTTGGCGAACCTCGAACAAGCCGTCGTCCTGGCGAACGCCGGGACCCGGCGTCTTCGGTCGCGAAAAGGCACTGGGTTCCGGCTTTCGCCGGAACGACAAGGTTTGATTTGTTCAAGGTTCCTCAGCCGCGCGCCAGCACCCCATTGCGCGCCAGATACTCGACGATCGTGGTCGCCGCATCCTCCGGCGTGCTTTGCATGGTCTCGACATGCAGCTCCGGGCTTTCCGGAATTTCATACGGCGAGTCGATGCCGGTGAAATTGCTGAGCTCGCCGCGGCGCGCTTTCCGGTATAAGCCTTTCGGGTCGCGCTGCTCGAGTACGGCCAGCGGCGTGTCGACGAAGATCTCGATGAACTCGCCGTCGGCGACCATGCTGCGCGCGAGCCGGCGCTCCGAGCGGAACGGCGAGATGAACGCGGTGATCACGATCAACCCGGCATCGACCATCAACCTGGCGATCTCGCCGATGCGGCGGATGTTCTCGACGCGGTCCGCATCGGTGAAGCCGAGATCCTTGCTGAGGCCGTGACGCACATTGTCGCCGTCGAGCAGGTAGGTGCGCGCGCCGCGCGCGTGCAACTGGCGCTCGACGATATTCGCGATCGTCGACTTGCCGCTGCCGGAGAGGCCGGTCAGCCACAGCACGCACGGCTTGTGCCCGTTCTGGCGGATGCGCGCCTGCTTGTCGACCTCGACCGCCTGCCAGTGGATATTCTGCGAGCGGCGCAGTGCGAAGTGCAGCAGTCCCGCGCCGACGGTCTGGTTGGTCAGGCGATCGATCACGATGCAGCCCCCCATGTCGCGATTGTCCGCATACGCGTCGAACGCGACCGCGCGATCGAGGGTCAGGTTGCACACGCCGATTTCGTTGAGCTCGAGTGTCTTCGCGGCGAGATGGTCGAGGCTGTTCACGTCGACCACATACTTCGGCTGGCCGAACGCGGCGCCGAGCGTCGTCGCACCGAGCTTCACCAGGTAGTGCCGCCCGGGCAGCATCGGCGCGTCGGCCATCCAGACCACGGTCGCCTCGAACTGGTCGGCGACGCTGGCGGGATCGCCGGCGGCGCAGATCACGTCGCCGCGGCTGATGTCGATTTCCTGATCGAGCGTCAAGGTCACCGATTGACCGCGTTGCGCCTCGGCAAGATCGCCGTCGAAGGTGACCACGCGCGCGACTGTCGACTGCCGTCCCGACGGCAGAACCCGTACCGCATCACCCGGGCGCACGCGTCCACCGAGAAGCCGGCCGGAGTAGCCGCGGAAAGCGGAATCCGGGCGATTCACCCATTGCACCGGCATGCGCAGCGGACCGGCACCGGGCGCAGCGTCGATCTGCACCTCCTCCAGATGCTGCAGCAGGTTGGGTCCGGTATACCAGGGCATGTTCGGACTCGGTTCGGTCACGTTGTCGCCGCGCAGCGCGGACAACGGAATGCTTTGCACTTGCGCGATGTCGAGTTTCGCGGCGAATGCGCGGTAGTCGCGATCGATCGCCTCGAACGCGTCTCGCGAGTAATCGCGCAGGTCGAGCTTGTTGACCGCGAGCACGACATGGCGGATGCCGAGCAGCGACACCAGGTAGCTGTGCCGGCGGGTCTGGCTGAGCACGCCCTTGCGCGCATCGACGAGGATCACCGCGAGGTCGGCGGTCGACGCACCGGTGACCATGTTGCGCGTGTACTGCTCATGGCCGGGCGTGTCGGCGACGATGAACTTGCGCCGTGCGGTGGAGAAGAACCGGTACGCGACATCGATCGTGATGCCCTGTTCGCGTTCGGCGCCGAGGCCGTCGAGGAGCAGGGCGAAGTCGAGCTCGGACCCTTGCGTGCCGAAGCGCTTCGAATCGGCGTCGAGGGTGCTCAGCTGGTCTTCGAGCAAGGTCTGGGTTTCATACAGCAGGCGCCCGATCAGCGTGCTCTTGCCGTCGTCGACGCTGCCGCAGGTGATGAAGCGCAGCAGGCTCTGGTCTGCATGGGCCGCAAGCCAGGCGTCGACATCGGTTCCGGTCGGCAGGTTCGGCGCGGCCATCAGAAATAACCCTCGGCTTTCTTCTTCTCCATCGATGCGCCGGCATCGTGATCGATCATGCGGCCCTGGCGCTCGCTGGTTCGCGCCAGCAGCATCTCGCGGATGATCGCGGACAGGTCCGCGGCATCCGACTCGATCGCGCCGGTCAGCGGATAGCAGCCGAGCGTACGGAAGCGCACGCGGCGCAGCTGCGGCGTCTCGCCATCGCGCAGCGGAAAGCGCTCGTCGTCGACCATCAGCCACTGGCCGTCGCGCATCACCACCGGGCGTTCGGCTGCGAAGTACAGCGGCACGACCGGAATTGCTTCGCGATGGATGTACTGCCAGATATCGAGCTCGGTCCAGTTCGACAGCGGGAACACGCGAATGCTCTCGCCCGGATTGCGCCGCGCGTTGTACAGGCGCCACAGTTCCGGGCGCTGGTTCTTCGGGTCCCAGCGATGCTGCGCGGAGCGAAACGAGAACACGCGTTCCTTCGCACGCGATTTCTCCTCGTCGCGGCGCGCACCGCCGAAAGCGACGTCGAAGCCGTGCGCATCGAGCGCCTGTCTGAGCCCCTGGGTTTTCCACATGTCGGTGTGCACCGTCGAACCGTGCTCGAACGGATTGATGCCGAGTCGTTCTGCTTCCGGGTTGCGGTGAACCAGCAACTGCATGCCGGATTCGGCAGCCATGCGCGCGCGGAACGCATACATCGCGCGGAATTTCCAGGTCGTGTCGACATGCAACAGAGGGAACGGCGGCCGTGATGGGAAGAACGCCTTGCGTGCCAGATG
>JBIODY010000175.1:0-5437 GCA_044445505.1 Lysobacterales bacterium | reverse complement strand
CTCCCGCACAGCGGGGAGAAGGAAAAGTAGAACCCGTTTCGGAGCCCGCAATGCTTCCCGTAGTTGCCCTGGTCGGGCGTCCGAACGTCGGCAAGTCCTCGTTGTTCATCGTGCTGTCGCGCACGCGCGATGCGCTGGGGCACGACCTGCCGGGCGTCACCCGCGATCGCCACTACGGCGTGTGCCGCCTCGCCGCCGCGCCGTTCGTGATCGTCGATACCGGCGGCTTCGTCGAACACGCTGAGGGCATCGTGAGCCAGACCGCGCGCCAGGCCGAGTTCGCGATCGAGGAAGCCGACGTCGTGCTGCTGATTGTCGATGCGCGCGATGGCCTGCTGCCGACCGATCGCGCGATCCTCGACCGTCTGCGCCGCTCGGCGAAACCGTTGCTGCTGATCGTCAACAAGGTCGACGGGCTCGAGGAGCACGCCGCGCTCGCCGAATTCGCGGCGCTCGGCGTCGCCTCGGTGCTGCCGACCTCGGCCGCGCACGGCCGCGGCATGACGCCGTTGCTGGCCGCGCTGGAAGCCCTGCTGCCGAAGGTCGAACATGACCCGCTCGCGGAGTCGCCGGAGGACGGCATCCGCGTCGCGATCGTCGGCCGACCGAATGCCGGCAAGTCGACCCTGGTCAACCGCCTGCTCGGCGAGGAGCGCGTGATTGCCTCCGAGGTGCCCGGCACCACGCGCGATTCGATTCGCATCAAGCTCGAACGCGACGGCAAGAAGTACACCCTGATCGACACCGCCGGCATCCGCCGCCGCGCGCGCATCGAGGATGTGATCGAGCAGTTCAGTGTGATCAAGTCGCTGCAGTCGGTCGATGCCGCGCACGTCACCGTGCTCATGCTCGACGCGCGCGAAGGCGTCGCCGACCAGGACACCGCGTTGATCGGGCATGTGCTCGAATCCGGCCGCGCGCTGGTGATCGCAGTCAACAAATGGGACGGCATGGACAAGTACCAGCGCGAGCAGTGCGTCGCCTCGCTGTCGCGCAAGCTCGAGTTCGCGCCGTGGGCGCGCCAGGTGTTCATCTCGGCGCTGCACGGCAGCGGCATCGGCGAACTGATGAAGGCGGTCAACCGCGCCTACGCGTCGGCGAACCACAAGTTCACCTCGTCCGAACTCACGCGCGCGGTCGAAGCCGCGTATGCGGCCTACCAGCCGCCACTTGCGCGCGGGCACACGCCGAAACTCAAATACGCGCACCCGGGTGGTGCGAACCCGCCGACGATCATCATCCACGGCGCGCGCACCAAGCACATCGCCGAAGGCTACCGGCGTTATCTCGAGAACTTCTTCCGCAAGCGCTATCGCCTCGAAGGCACGCCGATCCGCGTCGAGTTCCGTGACAGCGACAATCCGTTTGCCGGCAAGCGCAATGAACTCACCGAAGGCCAGCAGCGCCGCCGCACGCGCATGATCCGCAACGCCAAGCGCGGCAAGCATTGAGGCCGGGTGGCACATGCCTGCGTCAGCATTTACCGTTGCGATCCTCGCCGGTGGTGCGGCGACGCGGCTTGGTGGCCGCGACAAGGGTCTGGAATTGCTCGGCGGCCGTCCACTGATCGAGTGGGTTATCGACGCGCTGGCCGGGATGGAGCCTGCAAAGTCGTCTCCTTCGAGGGGAAGGTTGAGTGGCGATGGTGTTCATTGCGACGCGACATCCATCGCGGCTGAAGCCGTTCCCACGATGGGTTGTGGAGATACCTTGATTGTCGCGAACCGCCACCTTGACGAATACGCGCGCCGCGCCCCGGCAATTTGCGACAGCGTCAGCGGCTTTCACGGCCCGCTGGCCGGCATCGCCGCCGCACTCGCGCAATATCCGATACCGTGGTTGCTGACGGTTCCCGTCGATTGCCCCGATCCACCGCGCGATCTCGCGCTGCGTCTCGCCGAGGTCCTGCGCGAAGCGGATGCGGCTGCGGTCGTTGCGCACGACGGCGAACGCCGCCAGCCGTTGTTCGCGCTGTATCGCCGCGAACTGGCGCAATCCGCGGCCGACGCGCTCGCCACGGGGCAGGGCGTCCATCGATGGCAGAACTCGATCGGCGCTCGCGAGGTTGATTTCTCCGACCGGCGGCGGCAGTTCCACAATCTCAACACGCGCGAGGATTTCATCGCCTATGCCGAACGGCACCGGCTCGCCGGCTGAATTCGCGACGCGCTTGTCCCTCGACGCCGCGCGGGCGCATGTGCGCAAACTCTGCGCGTCGCGACGGTTGCCCGGCGAGTCGATCGATCTCGAACGCGCACTCGGCCGTATTCTCGCCGAGCACCTGATCGCACCGCACGCGCTGCCGCCGTTCGCGAACTCGGCGATGGACGGATTTGCGCTGCGCGGCGCGGAGTTGCCGGCGCAGGACGAGCACCGCTTTCGTATCGTCGGCCGCGTGCTCGCAGGCGCGGACGTGGTGCCGGCCTGCGGCTCCCGCGAGTGCGTGCGCATCACGACCGGCGCGCCGCTGCCGCCGGGTGCGGATACGGTCGTGATCAGGGAGCGCGCGCGCGAAGACGGCGGGGAAATCGTCGTCGGTGCCGGCGAACGCGCCGGCGCGAACGTGCGTCCGGCCGGCGAGGACTACCGCACCGGCGAAATCGCGCTGCGTGCGGGCGACATGCTGTCGGCGGCGCGGCTCGGCGTGCTCGCGGCATGCGGCATGGCGCGCGTGCAGGTCGCACGCCGGCCGCGCGTCGCGCTGTTCGTGACCGGCGACGAACTCGTACCACCGGACCATGTGCTCGGCTTCGGTCTGATCCACGACAGCAACCGCTACAGCCTCGGCGGATTGCTGCGCGAACTCGGCATCGAGCCGGAACCGGTCGCCCACCTGCGCGACGATCCGGATGCGCTGCGCGTCGCGCTGCGCGAAGCCGGTGAACGCTGCGATCTGGTGATCAGCAGCGGCGGTGTTTCGGCGGGCGAGGCGGATTTCCTGCCCGCGCTCGTTGCCGAACTCGGCGCCGTGCATTTCTGGAAAGTGCGCATGAAGCCCGGCATGCCGGTGCTGTGCGGCGAGATCGGCACCGCGTTGCTATTCGCGCTGCCGGGAAATCCGGTATCCGCGGTCGCGACCTTCCTGACCCTGGTGCGGCCGGCGCTGCTGGCATTGCAGGGAGCAGCCGGCGCTGCCCGGACCTGGCATGCGCGCGTCGCCGTGCCTATCGTGAAGAAGCACGATCGCAGCGAATTCCTGCGCGCGTCCCTCGAGTCGCGCGACGATGGCGCGTTGTGGGCGACGCCGCGGCTCCAGCAGGGCTCGGGCATGCTGCGCGGCCTCGCCGAGGCCGACGCGTTGATCGTGGTGCCGGAAGGTACACGCGAGCTGGCTGTGGGCGCGGTCGTGGAAATCATGCCGCTGCCGGGCCTATGCTGAGGACATGAACGCGATACCGAACAGCATGCCCGCGCCGGGGCTCGTTGCGGAAATCGATCCTGCGGAGGCGCTCGTGCGCCAGCGCTCGGGGGCGCTGCTGCTCGATGTGCGTGAGGACGACGAGCGCGCGGCGGGCATTGCCGCAGGTGCGGTCGGGCTCGCGCGCGCCGCGATCGAACAACGCATTCATGAAATCGAATCTGACCGGCAGCGCGAGATCCTCGCGATTTGCGGCAGCGGCAAGCGTTCGCTGCTGGCGGTGCAGACCCTGCGCGTGCTCGGATTTGCGCGCAGCGTATCGGTGCGCGGCGGTTTCGCGCGCTGGCGGCAGGAAGGCCTGCCGGTCGAACAGGGCGCGCTCGACGCCGATGCCGCGGAACGCTACGCGCGTCATCTGGTGCTTCCCGAAGTCGGCCTTGGTGGCCAGCGGCGTCTCGCCGCATCGCGCGTCGCGCTGATCGGCGCCGGCGGGCTCGGTGCACCGGCGGCGTTGTATCTCGCCGCGGCCGGGGTCGGGCATCTGACCGTCATCGACGACGATCGTGTCGAGCGTTCGAACCTGCAGCGTCAGGTAATCCATGCCGACGCGCGGGTCGGGGTGGCGAAGACCGAATCCGCGCGCATCGCATTGAGTGCGCTGAATCCGTCCGTGTTTGTCGAACCGATTGCGCAGCGTGTGCAGGCCGCCAATGTCGAACGCCTGCTTGCTGGCCACGATGTCGTCATCGACGGCGCCGACAACTTTCCGACCCGCTACCTGCTCAACGCGGCCTGCCTGCGGCTGAAGATTCCGCTGGTCTACGGCGCGGTGCATCGCTTCAGCGGCCAGGTCAGCGTGTTCGATCCGCGCCGCGGCGATTCGCCGTGCTACCGCTGCCTGTTCCCGCAGCCGCCGTCGGCCGCCGAAGCGCCGAACTGCAGCGAGGCCGGCGTGCTCGGCGTGCTGCCCGGGATCATCGGCCTGCTGCAGGCGAGCGAGGCGCTGAAACTGCTGCTCGGCATCGGCACGCCGCTGGTCGGGCGATTGCTGTGCCACGACGCGCTCGCCGGCACCTTCCGCGAATTGCGCTTGCCGCGCGATGCGGATTGTCCGGGCTGTGGCAGCGATGTGATCTTCGTCGGCTATGAAGATATTGCGCGCATTTGCGCGATCACCTGAGGCATCTTGTCGTGGAGCGGCTTCAGCACTGATGCTTCTTGCCGCACGGTGCACACCATTCCCACCCAACCGCTGGAGCATCGCGGCTGAAGCCGCTCCCACAGGTGCCGAACATCACTCTTTGTGCTTCCCCTGCGCGGCCGCAAACGCAGCAAGCTGTTCGGGCGTCGCTTCCGGCTGATGCTGCGCTTTCCACTGCGCGAACGGTTCGCCGTAGATGCGTTCGCGCGCGGCGTCCTTTTCGAGCTCGATACCGCGCGCGGCGGCCGCGTCGCGGTACCAGTCGGCGAGGCAGTTGCGACAGAAGCCAGCGTTGATCATCAGGTCGATGTTCTGCACGTCGCTTCGGGCGCGCAGGTGGTCGAGCAGATGCCGGAATGCGGCGGCTTCGAGTTCGATGTCGAGTTCAGTCATGGGATTACGCCGGATACCCGGAGGTTTGAGCGTCGTGTCTCCGACGTGGGATAATGCACGCCTTTCGCCGGATTCCCAATGACTGCGCGACTCCTTGACGGCCGCCGCATCGCCGATGAAGTACTCGATGGCGTCGCCGCGCGCGTCGGCGCGCGTCGCGTCGCGGGCAAACGCGCGCCGGGGCTGGCGGTAGTTCTGGTCGGCGCCGATCCGGCTTCCGCGGTGTATGTGCGCAACAAGCGGCGCGCCTGCAAGCACGTCGGGTTCCGCTCGTTCGATTTCGACCTCCCTGCGACGACCGGCGAGGCCGAGCTCGTAGCCTTGATCGATCGTCTGAATGCAGACCCGGAGGTGCACGGCATCCTGTTGCAGTTGCCGCTTCCGCCTGGCATCAACGCGACGTCGTTGATCGATCGCATCGACGCGCGCAAGGACGTCGACGGTTTCCAGGCCGAGAATGTCGGCCGACTTGCGCTGCGCCAGCG
>JBIODY010000174.1:0-5476 GCA_044445505.1 Lysobacterales bacterium | reverse complement strand
GCATCGACGTCGGCGTGCTGAACGTGGGCGACAAGCAGCCGCCGTTCCTGTTCGCGAACAACACCTTGAACGCAAACACCGATCCGAGCGACTTCGACCTGATGGGCCGCTACTACTACGGCCGCGTGACGGTCAAGTTCTGAAGATCGCTTGACACCGTTGGACCTGGGCGGCGCGGGTTTCCCGCGTCGCCCTTCTTTTGGGGTAGGGTGGGCCTTGGCCCACCACCCTGCGACCGGACCACGATCGGTGGGCCAAGGCCCACCCTACGCGTTGCCAACCTTTTTTCCGCGCACGCAGGTCGAGCGCTGCTTGCGCTGGCTCGCGACCTCGGGGAGCATTACCGGCCCTCGCGTCCGATTCCGCCATGCCTGCGCCCCCCGATCCGCTCCACACCCGCCTGGAAGAGCTGTTTCGCACCTATGGCGCGCGGGTCAGGGGCCTGTTGACGACCTACGGGCTGGACAAGCACGGCATCGACCCGGCGGACGTCGAGCAGGAGGTGCGCATCCGGCTCTGGCATGCGCTGGAACGTGACCGGTCCGGGGCCTTTCATGCGTCTTATGTGCAGAGGGTCGTCGCGAGCACGGTTATCGATGCGTTGCGGCGGGCCCAGGTCCGCGCCGCCGAGCCGCTGCCGGACGAGGACGACGAGACGGTCGAGATCGGTGAAACGCCGGTTTCGCCCGAGCGCCGCGCCGGCGACGCGGAGCGCATGCAGGGCCTGGAGCGCTGCCTGGGCGAGATTCCGCAACGCCGGCGGCTGCCGATCACGCTGCATCTGCAGGGGTTTTCCCTGCAGGAGATTGCCGACTTCGCAGGGATCACCTCGGCCGAGGCGGCGCGAAAACTGGTGTCGCGCGGGCTCGAGGAACTGAAGATCCGCCTGCGCGAGCTGGGTTACGGTGATTTCGATGAATGATGTAGCTCTTGTTTAGAAGTGCGGTCAGGACGACCGCTGTTTGATTTTCGCGATCAGGATAATCGCAAAAGCCTAGTTCGAAGTGCGGCCAGGGCGACCGCTGTCTGATTTTCGCGATCAGGGACGATCGCAAAAGGAGAACCCCATGCACAACCGATCGCTTTCCAGCCTTTACCGGCGCTTGGTTTCGTTGCGCCCGCGCGCCGATTTCGATGCGGCCGAGCTGTGTGCTCTCGCTTCCGGCGAACACCTCGCCGACGGGCGTCGTGAGGCGGTCGCGATGGAACTTGCCGGGTCGCCGCCGCACGCCGATCTCGCGCGCATGCTGCGTGTGCTGCGGCCGCAGTCGCAGGCCCTCGCCGGCGACATGAGGC
Source organism: Lysobacterales bacterium (assembly GCA_044445505.1). GTDB lineage: Bacteria > Pseudomonadota > Gammaproteobacteria > Xanthomonadales > Rhodanobacteraceae > Dokdonella_A. The sequence continues at coordinate 4,180 of JBIODY010000174.1, read as the reverse complement.
AGATTCGCCGCGCCGGCGCGCATCCATTGCGCGGTCGCGAAACGCGTCCGGCCACAGCGGCGCACCGCGGTCATGTGCGGCGCCTGCGCTGGGCCGGCGCCTTGGCCGCGTCCCTCGTGGTCGCGCTGGGGGCTTGGTCGTGGCATCACGAGGACAGTGCGCGTCATCAGTTTGCGAGCGTGGCCCGCAGCGCACCGCTGCCGGATCGGATTTTCACGACCCACGATGTGATTTTCGCCGCTTCGGGCGACATGCACGGCCGGCACGCGCAACGCAGCCGTGGCGACCAACTGTTCCGCGGCAGTTTCTCGGCCGGCGGCTGAGCCCTCGCCACGATCGATGAGAAACGCCCGGTCGATCCGGGCGTTTGCACTTCAGGAAGCAGCTTCGACCGCGCTCGCATGTTCGCGTGTCGCCGCGAACGTGACGGTCGGCCAGCGTTCCATCGTCAATTGCAGGTTGACCCGGGTCGGCGCGAGATAGACCAGCTCGCCGGCCGCGTCGATGGCGAGGTTCATCGCGTTCTTTTCGCTGAACTCGGCGAGCTTCTTCGCATCGCTGCAATGCACCCAGCGCGCGGTCACGACACCGACGTTCTCGAACGCCGACTCCACGTTGTATTCGTCCTTGAGCCGATACGCGACCACGTCGAACTGCAGCACGCCGACCGCACCGAGGATCAGGTCGTTCGACATCAGCGGGCGGAAGAACTGCGTCGCGCCTTCCTCGCTGAGCTGCGCCAGGCCCTTCTGCAGCGCCTTCATCTTCAGCGGATCCTTGAGGCGCGCGCGGCGGAACAGTTCCGGCGCGAAGTTCGGAATGCCGGTGAACGCCAGCGCCTCGCCGGCGGTGAAGGTGTCGCCGATCGAGATCGTGCCGTGGTTGTGCAGGCCGATCACGTCGCCCGGATAGGCGGTGTCGACGATCTCGCGATCCGAAGCCATGAAGGTCAGCGCGTTCGCGATGCGCACCTCCTTGCCGCTGCGCACGTGGAGCATCTTCATGCCGGCGTCGTAGCGCCCCGAACACACGCGCAGGAACGCGACGCGGTCGCGGTGCATCGGGTCCATGTTCGCCTGGATCTTGAACACGAAGCCGCTGAGCGCTTCCTCGTCCGCGGACACCAGGCGCGTGGTCGTCGCGTGCGCCTTCGGCGGCGGCGCATGCATGGCGAAGAAATCGAGCAGCAGCTGCACGCCGAAATTGTTGACCGCCGAGCCGAAGAACACCGGCGTCTGCCGCCCGGCCAGGTACGCTTGAACATCAAAAGGGTGCGAGGCGCCTTGCACGAGCTCGAGCTCGGCGCGCAGTTCTTCAAGCACGTCGCGGCCGATGCGCGTTGCGAGGGCCGGATCGTCGAGGCCTTTGAAGATCGTCGAATCCTGGCGGGTGAAATTGCGGCCCGCCTCGTAGATGTGCACCTCGTCCAGTGCCAGGTGATAGACACCCTTCAGGCGCGAGCCCATGCCGATCGGCCAGGTGATGGGTGCGCAGGGAATGCGCAGCACCGATTCGACCTCATCAAGCAGTTCGATCGGTGAGCGGCCCTCGCGGTCGAGCTTGTTGATGAAGGTCATGATCGGCGTGTCGCGCAGGCGGCACACGTCCATCAGCTTGATCGTGCGCTCCTCGACGCCCTTTGCGCAGTCGATGACCATCAGTGCGGAATCGACTGCGGTCAGCACGCGGTAGGTGTCCTCGGAAAAATCCGCATGGCCGGGCGTGTCGAGCAGGTTGACAATCTTGCCTTCGTAGGGGAACTGCATCACCGACGAGGTCACCGAGATGCCGCGCTCCTTCTCCAGCGCCATCCAGTCCGAGGTCGCGTGGCGCGCGGCTTTGCGCGACTTCACCGAGCCGGCCATCTGGATCGCGCCGCCGAACAGCAGCAGCTTTTCGGTCAGGGTGGTCTTGCCGGCGTCCGGATGCGAAATGATCGCGAAGGTGCGACGGCGGCGGGTTTCGGACAAGTGGTCGAGCATTACGGGGGTCGTCGAGGAAAACGGTCAATGGTAGCAGGTGGGGCGCGGGACGCGAGGCGGGGACTGAGGCGTCCGAGGTGAGACGCCGGCGCGAGACGCGAGCCGCGAGCCGTGCGCCGCCGATGTCCAGGGAGCAGCCTCGCCGTCCCGGCACGCCGGAACCCAGTGCCGTTCTCGATGCCGAAGACACTGGATTCCGGCATGCGCCGGGATGACGAGAAAAGGAAGGCTACGCCCCAATGACGCCCGGTTCCCGTCCGGCCCGTGTTCACGTCGAACGCCTCATCGGCAAAATATCAGCCATCTATCCGTCTAGACGTCCATTGACAGAACACGAACTAGCCGCTAGAGTGCCCGCACTGCTCATCAAGACCGGCTGAGGGACAGGCCCTTTGACGCCGGGGCAACCAGCGGAACATCCGCCAGGTGCCAATTCCCGCGGGGACGCGCTGCACGCGCAGTCCGCCGAGAGATGGGTTGCGATGTCATCCGGCACGCTGTGTGCCGCTCCGGCGTTGCGATCCGTTTCCGGTTCTCCGCGGTGCGATGGGCGCACCGGAGAGCTGCCGTGACCTTCCAGACCGACCCGCGCATCGCCGAGTTGCCAGACACGGCACTCCCCATCTCCACATCCGATCTCGCCCGCGTCACGCGTATCCACGGCGAGCACCTGCTGCAGCTGAGCCCGCGGCACGCCGAGGGCACACGCGGCGTGCGCGTGCGGTTCGCGCTGTATGGAGTGCCCGACGCGCCGCTGGTGATCGTGCAGGGCGGTATTTCCGCCGACCGTCAGGCGGCGGCCGAGCAGGGCGGCGGCTGGTGGAGCGCGATCGTCGGAAACGCCGGCCACGCGATTGACACCCGGCGCCACTGCGTACTTTCGATCGACTGGCTCGACCGCGTCGATCTCGGCGATGCACGCGCGGTCGATACCTCCGATCAGGCCGACGCGCTCGCTGCGCTGCTCGACACGCTGGGTATTCATCGTGCGCATGCGTTCGTCGGCGCATCCTACGGTGCGATGGTCGGCCTCGCGTTCGCGGCGCGCCACCCGCAACGGCTGCACCGGTTGGTCGCGATCGCCGGCGCGCATCGCGCACATCCACTCAGCATTGCGCTGCGCAACCTGCAGCGCGAGATCGTGCGGCTCGGCGCGCGCTGCGACGATCCGGATGCGGGGCTCGATCTCGCACGCCGCTTGGCAATGACCACGTATCGCGGCGAGCGCGAGTTCGCCGAGCGCTGCGCGGATGCGCCGGTATACGCCGATGGCCGCTACCGTTTTGCCGAAGAAGGCTGGCTGCGGGCCGCCGGCGCGAACTTCGTGCAGCGCTTCGACGCGCGGCGCTTTCTCGCCTTGTCCGAATCGATCGACCTGCATGCAGTCACGCCGGAGGAGGTCCGCGTGCCCACCACCTTGATCGGCATCAGCTCCGATCGTGTCGTGCCGCTGGCGGATCTGTGCGAACTGCAGCGCCGCTGCGGCGCGCCGGCCACTTTGCACGTGATCGACTCGCGCTACGGCCACGACGCGTTCCTGAAGGAGCCCGCACAGATCGGCGCGCTGCTCGATGAAGCCCTGAATTCCTGTGGAGCCTGACATGACGACCGCATCCTGTACGCGAGCGGTACGCGCCGGCATCGAATCCGACACCCAGCATGGCGCGGTGGTGCCGCCGCTGCACCTCAGCACGAACTACACCTTCGAGGGCTTCGGCCGCAAACGCCAGTACGACTACTCGCGCAGCGGCAATCCGACCCGCGACCAACTTGGGTTAGCGCTCGCCGATCTCGAGGAAGGCGCCGGTGCGGTGATCACCGCGAGCGGCATGGCTGCGGTCGCGCTGGTGCTGGAACTGGTGCCGCCCGGGGGCCTCGTACTCGCCGCGCACGATTGCTACGGTGGCACCTGGCGCCTGCTCGACGCCTGGGAAAAGAAAGCACGGTTTCGCGTCGTGTTCGCCGATCTCAGCGATCCGGCAAAGGTCGCCGAAGCGCTCGCGCTGAAACCCGATCTGGTCTGGGTCGAGACGCCATCGAACCCCTTGCTGCGCATTAGCGACGTGCGTCACATCGCGCAGGCCGCGCGGGCGGTCGGCGCGCGCTGCGTGGTCGACAACACATTCCTGTCGCCGGCGCTGCAGAAGCCACTGACCCTAGGCGCGGACATCGTCGTGCATTCGACCACGAAGTACATC
>JBIODY010000173.1:0-5483 GCA_044445505.1 Lysobacterales bacterium | reverse complement strand
TGGTTCCGGCCGAGCTGCGTTATCTCGGCTGGCCGTGCCTCGCCTGCCTGCTCGCGTTCGCCTGGTGCAGGTTCGCGCCGCGCGAGGCGCTGATAGACTTCGCACAGGCATCCTCGCGAGGACGTACATGAGCACCGTGCAGCGCTACCTGTTCTCGATCGACGACTTGCCGAAGGCACGCGGCGAGTCGCACGAGCTTTCGTTTCCGGGCGGCACGCCGCAAAGTTTCGCCGCGCTGCTGCAGAACTCGCTGCGCGGACCGTCGTTGTGGCAGCGCTGGCGTGCATTGCAGCCGGATCCGGACGCGGTCGATCCGGCGCTCGGGTTGAACGATCCGGACGCGATCGTCGAGGCGCATCAATCCGACGTGCACGTCGACGTCGAGGTCAGGAGTTCGCTGCCGCATGCGATCATCAAGCACCGCATGACCTTGCTGATCGGCAAACACTGGACGCTGCGCGACGTCAGCGCTGCGTAGATCGTGTGGGAGGGACTTCAGTCCCGATGCTCCTTCAACAAGGCACGGCATCGCGGCTGAAGCCGCTCCCACATCAAGCCCATCGCGGCTGAAGTCTCCCTCAACGCGCGATGTCTTTGGCGCGCATGTCGACCGGGGCCTTGACCGGATCGGCGGGCCGCGCCGGCAGCCGCACCGGCTGCGCCTGGATGGTCTTTTTCAGTTCCTCGATTGCCCGATCGAGCTGCGGATCCTTGCCATCGAGCTGCGCCGACACGTCCTGCTCGACGACGATGTCGGGGTCCACGCCGTGGCCCTCGATCACGTACTGGCCTTCGGTGTTCGCGGTCGCGAACTGCGGCACGAAGATCTCGCCACCGTCGATCGCCGGGCCCCAGCCGTTGATGCCGACCACGCCGCCCCAGGTACGCGTGCCGATCAGCGGTCCGAGCTTCGCCTGCTTGAACATGTACGAGAAGATGTCGCCGTCCGACGCGGTGGTGCCGTTGCACAGCGCGGCGAGATGGCCGAGGAAGGTCTGCTGCGGATAGGTGCCGATCACATCGAAACCGCGCCCGTAGTCGAGGCCGAGCAACTTGCGCGACAGGCGCTCGATGATCATCGCCGAGACGTTGCCGCCGCCATTGTCGCGCACGTCGACGACCAGGCCCTGCTTGCGCAACTGCGGGTAGTACCACTTGATGAACTCGCGGATGCCGTCGCCGCCCATGTCCGGAATGTGCAGGTAGCCGATCGCGCCGCCGCTGGCTTTGGCGACATAGTCGCGGTTGTGCTGGGTCCATGCGTAGTAGAGCAGCGGCTGTTCGTTGTCGATCGGCCTGACCAGCACCGTGCGCGCGCCTTCGCTGGACGCGGTCTTGCCGACCGTGAGTTGCACCAGCTGGCCCGGCGCGGTGCGCAGCAGGCGGTAGGGGCTGTCGTGCGCAGTCAACGGCTGGCCGTTGATCGCGAGCACATAGTCGCCCTCGTGCACGTCGACCCCGAGTTCGGTCAGCGGCGAGCGATAGCGCTCCTCGTCGTTCTCGCCGGCGAGGATCTTCGCGATGCGGTAGCGCCCGCTCGCCGCATCGAGCTCGAAGCGCGCGCCGAGCAGGCCGACGTGTGGTTTCGCCGGCAGGCCGATGTCGCCACCGCTGACATAGGCATGCCCGATGGAGAGTTCCGCGACCATCTGCCCGAGCAGGTAGTTGAGGTCGCTGCGGTCGCCGACGGAGGCCAGCAGCGGTTCGTACTTCGCGCGCAGCGCGGCCCAGTCGTAGCCGTGCATGTTGGTCACGTAGAAGTAGTCGCGGTAGCGGCGCCAGACTTCCTGGAAGATCTCCGCGTACTCGGCCTTCGGATCGACCAGTGCGAACAACCCGTCGGTCTTGACCTCCTTCGCCTCCGGCTTGTCGGCGGTCAGGTCGATGCGTTTGTAGGCCTTGTCCTCGCGCACCAGCACGCTGTCGCCATCGGCCGCGTACGAGATGTCGTCGACGCCCTCGAACACGTCCTTGGCCTTGCGCTCCTCGAACGACCACGCCTTCAGCTTCGGCTTGAATGCGCCGTCGCGGCCGTAGTACTGGCCATCGCTGAGCACGTACAGGATCGCCTTGGCGGTGATCGCGAGATGGTCGATGTTGTCGGCGTCGATCGGCGCGCGCACCAGGCGCTCATCCAGATGCTCGAAATCGATGTGATCGTTGATCTCGGATGCGGGCTTGGGCTTGTCCTTGTCGGACTTGTCGCCGGCTTTCCTGTCCTTCTCCTTGTCCGCGTCGTCCTTCTTGTCCTCGTGCGCGGCACTGTCGTTGCGCGGCGCGAACGGACTGTCGAGACCCTTGCGCAGCGCGACCGCGAGGATCGAGGTGGTCCGGTTGGTGGCGAAATTCCATTCGACATTCGACAGCTGCGGCGCCCAGTCACGATCGCCGAGGAAATAGAGGTACTTGCCATCCGGCGAGAACACCGGCTGATACGCATCGAAGCGCGAGTCGGCGACGCGCACGCTCTTCGCCGCGGCGAGGTCGTACACATACAGGTCGGTCGCCTGGGTATCCTTGTCGGTCAGCGTGTAGGCGAGATAGTGGCCTCCCGGCGACCATGCATGGTCGCGGCGCGAGATGCCCGGATCGTCCGCGACCACCGGCGCCGGTCCGCCGCTCGACGTGGCGACGACGTGCAGGCGGCTTTCGCTGTCGACGAACGCGATGCGCGCACCATCCGGCGACCAGCGCGGCGCGTACAGGCGGCCGAAGGTCTCCTTCGTCAGCTGCTGCGCGTTGTTGCCGTCCGCGCCGCGCACCCAGATCGCGTCCTCGCCGCCCTGGTCGGAGACATAGGCGACCCTCTTGCCGTCGGCGGACCACACCGCCTCGCGTTCGTGCGCACCCGGCGTATGGGTGAGATCGAGCGTGATGCCGTCCTTCAGCGGCGCGCTGAACACTTCGCCGCGCGCGCTGAACAACGCGCGCTTGCCGTTCGCGCTCAGCGCGAAATCCTCGATCCTGTCCTTGACGCTGCGCTCCTCGGCGCGCGTGCGCACGAGATCGCTCGGCACCGTGATGTCGAGCGCGCGATCGGTGTTCGCGGCGGTATCGTAGAGATGCAACGCGCCATCGACCTCGAACACGATCTGGTTCTTGTTGTCACCGCTGGCCCAGCGCGCGTCGGCGCCCTTGTAGTCGGTGAGCTGCCTGGTCTCGCCGCTGGCGGTCGCGTAGCGGTACAGGTTCAGATGCTCGCCGCGATCGGCGAGGAAATACACCGCATCGCCGATCCACACCGGATCGCGATCGGTATTCGGATCGTTGGTGATGTTCTTCGCCGACTTCGCCGCGAAGTCGTAGATGTACAGGTCCTGCGCCCAGCCGCCGACGTAGCGGTCCCAGGTGCGGAAATCGCGGTATTTCGGCGAGTACACGATCTGCTTGCCGTCAGGCGAGTAACGCCCGACCCCGGCGACCGGCATCGGCAGCGCGACCGGCAGGCCGCCTTCGACCGCCACCGTGAACAGGCGCGGATTGGATTCGCTGATCGCCTCGCGCCACGAGCGGAACAGGATCGACTTGCCATCCGGCGACCAGCCATAGACCTGATTGTCGAAACCCCAGCGCTGCGGCAATGGTCCCGGCGCCGGATAGAACGTCAGCTGCTTCGGCTCACCGCCGGCCGCCGGCATCACATAGACTTGGTCGTCGCCGCCGTACTCGCCGGTGAACGCGATCTTCGCGCAGTCCGGCGAGAAGCGCGCCGACTGCTCGAGCCCGGGTCCCGCGGTCACCCGCGCCGCGACACCGCCCTGGGTCGACGCTATCCACAGGTCGCCGGCATAGGTGAATACGACCTTGTCGCCGCAGACATCGGGGAAACGCAGCAGCTTGGTGCCGGCGAATGCGGCCGGCGACAGTGCGAGTCCGGACAGGAGAGCGAGCGGCAGAACGTGGCGCAGGGCCATGCATGATCCAGGATGGGCGCGGAGACCCCGCATAGTGCACGGTCTGCGCGTGGCCGCGTGCGCCGAAAGTCACGCCCGGCCATCTTCACGCCGGTTCGATCGCGTCGACGACCCTCACATCGACCCGGCGATGGGCATGGCCCGGATCCATGTGACGCGCCGGGACCGACGCGCGGCACGCCATCGCGGCCGGGCGCGACAAACGTCAGCCGCGAGACGGCGTGGCGAGGCGATCCATCAATACGCGAACTCGCGGAACACCCGATCGATGTCGCCCTTCCACTCGCCATGGAACAGTTCCAGTTTGCGTTCGGCCGGGGTCTGGTTCGCATCGACGATCTGCAGCAGGGTATCGAGGAAGATGCTTTCGTCGGCACCGTTGCCGTTGCGGCGCGCGCGGCGCTGCAGGCCGTGGGTGGCGATCTGCAACGCCTCGTCGGCGAGGTCGCGCACGTGGCCGGTGCGGAACGGCAGCTTCAACGCGTGCTTCGGCACGCCATCGCGCAGCGCGTGGCGTTCGGCGTGGGTGAAATCCTTGACCAGATCCCAGGCCGCATCCAGCGCGGTCTGGTCGTAGAGCAGCCCGACCCAGAACGCGGGCAACGCGCACAAGCGGTTCCACGGACCACCATCGGCGCCGCGCATCTCGAGGAACTTCTTCAGGCGCACCTCGGGGAACGCGGTGGTCATGTGATCGGCCCAGTCGCGCATCGTCGCTCTCGCGCCGGGGAGCTCGGCGAGATCGCCGGCGAGGAACCTGCGGAACGACTTGCCGGCGAGATCGATGTAGGCCCCATCGCGATAGCTGAAGTACATCGGCACGTCGAGCAGGTAGTCGACCCAGCGCTCGTAGCCGAAGCCGTCCTCGAACACGAAATCGAGCATGCCGGTGCGCTGCGGATCGGTATCGGTCCAGATGTGCGAGCGGTAGCTCTGGTAGCCGTTCGGCTGGCCTTCGGTAAATGGCGAGTCGGCGAACAGAGCGGTCGCGATCGGCTGCAGCGCGAGGCCGACGCGGAATTTCTTCACCATGTCCGCTTCGCCGGCGAAGTCGAGATTGACCTGCACCGTGCAGGTGCGCGTCATCATGTCGAGGCCGAGCGAGCCGACCTTCGGCATGTATTCGCGCATGATCCTGTAGCGACCCTTCGGCATCCACGGCATCTCGTCGCGGCGCCATTTCGGCTGGAAGCCCATGCCGAGGAAGCCGACGCCGATCTCGTCGGCGACGGTCTTCACTTCCCTGAGATGCGCGGCGACTTCGGCGCAGGTCTGGTGGATCGTCTCGAGCGGCGCGCCGGAGAGTTCGAGCTGGCCGGCCGGCTCGAGGGTAACCGAGGCATTGCCCTTCGTGAGTGCGATCAGCTTGCCATTCTCAGGCTGGCGTTCCCAACCGAAGCGCGCCATGCCTTCGAGCAGCGTACCGATGCCTTGCGGGCCTTCCCAGGTGGGCGGTCTCAGGTCGCCCAGGCGAAAACCGAATTTCTCGTGCTCGGTGCCGATGCGCCAGTCCGCTGCGGGCTTTTCGCCGGCGGCGATGTATTCGACGAGCTGGTCGCGGCCCTGGAT